>JAFGVU010000187.1 GCA_016937855.1 Bacteroidales bacterium
AAATATTGCAGACAATGTAAAGTCAAGATTCTGCAAGGATTTATTGATTTTTTGGTCATCGTTATACGGCTCGTTATGATATGCCAGAATGTTTTTTTATCCCCATAGTCCGGTTTTAGGACATGGAAAAGTTAAAAGATAATATCAACTTGAAACTTTAGACACTCCCAACTCAAAATCAAAAACATAAAACTTAGAACTCAACATTAAACACTCAACACTCCATTTTCAATACTCAATACTCTAGACACTCTAGGCACTCTAGGCACTCTAGGCATCCCGAGAAAACCCCGAACCTCAGGTTCGAGGATCCTCGGGATAACGGGACAGAAATTGCCATTGCAATATTCACAATTACATTTTTCTCTTTTAGCCTCGTTAAATATTAAAATGCCTCTAAGCAATTTCATATTCTCGAGATCCTCGAACCTTTGGTTCTGGATTTCTCGAGGATCTCCATAGCCCCTCGTTTACGGGGCTCGAAAAACAACAAATTTGCAAAAACAAATTTGGTTTTTCGGGGCTCTAGGCACTTTAAACACTTCTTCCAACTCTCCACTCCAAACTTTTCTATATATTTGCAAAAAAATGACAATGATTTATCCGGATAATTTTGAAAACAAAATAGGTTTCGATATAATTCGCAGTAAGATAAAGGCTAATTGTATGGGAAAAACGGCAAAAGACTTAGTCGATGAAATTGCCTTTACCAACAACATACATCTAATCGAAAAATCTCTCAATGAGGTTAATGAAATGATAAATATCTGCAACCTAAAGGACAACTACCCAATAAATTCATATCCGGAATCATACAATCTAATTTCAAAACTTAAAGTTGAAGGTAGTTGCCTTACAGTTTCTGATTTAATTGACATAAGAACCATTTTAGATAACAGTAAAAGCCTGATTGCCTTTTTTAAAAAAGATGAAAAAAACGAATTCCCCACATTATCTAGCAAAACTCAAAATTTGGTTTTCCCAAACTATCTTGCCGATAGGATAGATTCGGTTTTATCAAAAAACGGAACAATTAAAGACAATGCTTCACCTACCTTAAAAGATATTCGTAAAAGATTGTTTGAATCGCAAAACTCTGTGAGTAAAAGCTTAAACAACATCTTGGGTAAAATTCGTGATAATGGATGGGTTAGTCGTGATTTGTCGGCAACTATTGTTAACGGCCGTTTAGTTTTACCTATCGAATCTACTTTTAAAAGAAAGATAGATGGATTAATTCACGACGAGTCTGCCAGTGGTAAAACATCTTATATAGAGCCCCGCGAAGTTGTTGAGCTAAACAATGTCATTAGGGAACTTGAGTTCGAAGAAAACCGCGAAATTCAAAAGATTTTATTGGAGTTAACCGAAGACTTTCGTCCATATCAAGGAGAATTAAAAGCACTGTCTGTTCTCGTTTCGGAACTCGATTTAATCAGAGCAAAAGCAATAGTTTCGATATCGATTGAAGCAATAAAACCTTCGATTGACAAAAGTCCTCAACTCGATGTAATTAGAGCAAAACATCCATTATTATATTTAGCACTAAAGAAAGACCATAAGGAGATTGTGCCAACAAGTTTCAAACTCGATTCCGAAAATAGAATCCTATTAATATCGGGTCCAAATGCCGGTGGAAAAAGTGTGAGTTTAAAAACAGTTGCACTTATAAGCTATATGGTACAATGCGGTCTTCCGGTTCCAGTTGGCGGACAGTCACTAATTGGGATTTTCGATAAAATATTTATGGATATTGGTGATCAGCAATCATTAGAAAACGATTTAAGCACATACAGCTCTCACCTGATGAATATGAAGCACTTTCTTAAAAATGCTGATGACAAAACTCTAATTCTAATTGACGAATTTGGTTCAGGAACCGACCCTGTTATTGGAGGGACAATTGCCGAAGCAATTCTCGAGGAGCTTAATACAAAAAATTGTTACGGCGTAATAACAACACATTATTCAAATTTAAAAATATTAGCTTCCAACACTCCGGGCATTCAAAATGCTGCAATGTTAATTGATCAGAACAAGATGGAGCCAACATTTTTACTCGAAACAGGTATTCCCGGAAGTTCATATGCAATTGAAATAGCACAAAGAATAGGATTACCCCAAATTATTATTGATAGAACTAAAGATAAAGCCGGTAGCGATCAAACAAATATCGACAAATTTTTGCGTAGAGTATTACGGGACAAAAAATATTGGGAAAAGAAACGTCAGCAAATCAGGATACAAGAAAAAAAGCTCGAAGAAATTATCGACAAAAATGTGATGGAGCTGGAAACCCTTAAATTAAAAAAGAAACAAATACTTGAGTCGGCACGCAAAGAATCCGAACAGTTATTACAAGACGTCAATAAAAAAATTGAATCAACAATAAGGACTATCAAAGAAAGTAATGCCGACAAAGATCAAACAAAAATTGCTCGCAAAGAAATAGAAGATTTTAAATCTGAATTTAAAGAAAATTCTCAAAACGAAAATGACGAGATAGCCCGCAAATACGAGCACTATAAACGAAAACAGGAAGAACAAAAGGCTCGAAAAGCCGAAAAAGAAAAAGCAAAAACACTCGAGTTTGTCACAATTGATGAAACAAAAATCAATATTGGGAGTAAAGTGCGAATTAAAGGACAGGAGGTTGTTGGAGAAGTAACAGATATTGGTGATAAAAATGCAGTTGTGAGTTTTGGCAATATGTACTCGAGTATTGATATGGAAAAACTTGAGAAGGTAACTGAGACTGAGTATAAACAGCAAAATCGATCCGCGGCAGCAGGGTTACATTTTAACTATAACGAAAAAGTTATCAATTTCAAACCCTATATTGATGTTCGTGGAGACAGAGTTGAAGAAGCAGTCAAAAAAATCACCGAACTTGTTGATGAAGCAATAATGCTTGATTTTAAAGAATTAAAAATTCTTCATGGTAAAGGAAACGGCGTTTTAAGACAATATATCCGTGACTATCTGCGAACGATCTCTCAGGTACAAAATTGCTACGACGAAGATATTCGTTTTGGTGGCGGTGGAATTACAATTGTCAAGCTAAAATAAGACGAGTCTAACCCGAATTTTATGTAAAAAACTCGAAATAAAACTCTAAATTCAGAAAAATATCGATAATTATTATATTTTTTGCTTGTTTATTAAAAATAAGTCTATATTTGCAGTATTAATTATTATTAAAATTAGATTATGAACAAAGGAACAGTAAAATTCTTTAATGAAACAAAAGGTTTTGGATTTATTAAAGACGGTGAAACCGAAAAAGAGTATTTTGTACACGCAACAGGTTTAATCGATCAAGTAAAAGAAGATGATGAAGTAACTTTCGAACTTGCAGAAGGTCGTAAGGGTTTAAATGCAGTAAATGTTAAAAAAGCTTAATATAAGAATTGCATAACATCAGACTTTAAAAGCTTCGCTAAATGCGAGGCTTTTTTTGATTTGTACACCTAGTTAAATATCTGTACTTTTGCAAAATAAAAATCTACAAACGTGAACTTTAAAGACTTAAGAATATCCAACCCCGTATTAAATGCCCTCGATGATTTGGGTTTTGTATATCCCACTAAAATTCAGCAAAAATGCTATCGAAGAATTTCATCAGGAAACGATGTTGTAGGAATCGCTCAAACCGGAACAGGTAAAACATTTGCATACTTATTACCTATAATTAGTCAACTTGAGTATTCAACAAAAAAACATCCCTCAATCCTGATTATTGTTCCTACTCGTGAACTTGTAATCCAAGTACACGAAGAGGCCGAAAAGCTCACAAAATACAAAAATGTAAGAATAAAGTCTGTTTTTGGAGGTACAAACATCAACACACAAAAAACTTATATCTATGATGGTGGATGCGACATCATTATTGGAACACCAGGTAGGATATTTGACATTGCTGTTACCGGTGTATTAAGATTTAGTAACATTAAAAAAGTTGTAATTGACGAAGTTGACGAAATGTTAAGCTCCGGATTTAGACCACAATTAGAGCAAATATTTGCTATGCTTCCTGAAAAGCGTCAACACCTAATGTTTTCTGCAACACTCGGCAATGAAGTTAACGAATTTATTAATAAATTCTTTTATAATCCCGAGCACATAATCATTGAAAACACAAATTCACCTGTCAGCAGTATCGAACAATTATTAGTGTCTGTTCCTAACTTTTTTACTAAAATCAACTACTTAAAAAGCATTTTAGCAAACGACAATTTCTCAAAAGTATTGATTTTTGCCGAAAATAAAAAAGACGCAGATTTAATATTTGAAACACTAAATGAAGCAATGCCCGAAAACGTTGCAATAATACATTCAAACAAATCACAAAACTTTAGGTTTAATGCCATCAAAAAATTCGAGAAAGGTATTGCCAAAATACTAATCGCTACCGACGTTGTTGCCAGAGGTCTCGACTTTACAGAGGTCTCACATGTTATTAGTATGAGTCCGCCCGAAAATCCCTCCGACTATATTCATAGAATCGGAAGAACAGGTAGAGCAGATAAAAACGGGATCTCCATCCTTTTATCATCCCCATTTGAAGAAGAACTACTTAATCACGTAAGGTTATTAGCCGGATCAGCTCTTCAAGAATCAACAATTTCAGAGGAAATAGAGATTTCAACTAATCTTACCGAAGATGAAAAACCTGGTCTGAGACAAAAAAATTATCTTAAAAATCCAGACATTAAAAGCTCAGGAGGCGCATTTCACGAAAAAGGAATTAAACGACAAAAAACCAACTCCGGAGGACTTAGGCAAAAAGCAAATAGAAAAAACATTAAACGAAGCGGAAAGAAAAAATAAAGAATTGCCCAAAACTAAAACCCGCATTATGCACATCAATAATTACAAACCTTTTTTTATATCTTTGCAGAAAAACAAACTGTGGAAAGTTTACGCGACATAGAACATATTCCCGAATATGACAATTTAGAGCTTATCGCATCGCAAGTTGTTGAAGGTTTTATAACAGGATTACACAAGAGTCCGTTTCATGGTTTTTCGGTAGAGTTTGCCGAACATCGTTTATATAATAAAGGAGAAAGCACAAAACATATCGATTGGAAGCTATATGCTCGTACCGAAAAGCTATTTGTAAAACGATACGAAGAAGAAACAAACCTTCGCGCACAAATAATCCTAGATGTCTCGTCATCTATGCTTTTCCCTTACGAAAATAAAATAATTAACAAACTAAGCTTTTCGGTTTATTGTGCTGCTGCATTAATTTATCTTTTAAGACGACAACGCGATGCCGTTGGGCTAAGTGCAATTGATAACGAGTTACGTTTTCATGCAGGGGCAAGGTCATCAGAAGTTCATCTGCAAGTACTTTATAACGAACTACGCAAATTCCTTAATCCTAAAAACATAGGATTACAGAAAAAAACAAATACTGCGGACTTATTACACAACCTATCCGAAATAATTCATAAACGTTCATTGGTTATTATTTTTAGCGATATGTTTTTAGGAAAAGAAGAAGACAACGAAAAACTATTTTCAGCTTTACAACACCTAAAATACAATAAGCACGAAGTTGTTATTTTTCATGTAACCGACAAAAAATTTGAACAAGAATTTGAGTTCGCTAATCGACCATACAAATTTGTAGATTTAGAAAGTGGCAATATCATTAAACTTAATCCAAACGAAATAAGAGAGAGTTATATTAACAGAACAAAAGCAATGGTCGATGAGTTAAATCTCAAATGCGGTCAATATAATATCGACATTGTCGAAGCCGACATCAACAAAGGATTTAGCGAAATTCTTAAACCATATTTAATAAAACGCGCAAAATATTTTTAATACTATGCAATCAAAAAGACAATTACAAGTAGGCGGAATGATACAAAAAGAGTTATCCGCACTTTTTACACATAAATTTAACGGATTGATTCCAGGCAGATTAGTTACAATAACTGGAGTAAAAGTTAGTTCTGATTTAGGAATAGCAAAAGTTTATCTTAGCATTTTCCCCTCCACTGATGGAGCTAAAATTATTAAAGAAATAAATCTAAATGATACAAAAATTAGGTACGAATTAGGAAAAATTATTAAAAATGATTTAAAAAGAATTCCAGAATTAACTTTTTATTTGGACGATTCTTTAGATCAGATTGACCGAATTGACAACGCATTAAAGAACTCATAACTTGAATTTCCCTTTATATATCGCCAAACGCTATCTGATTTCAAAGAAGTCGCGAAATGCGATTAATATAATCTCATTTATTTCGATAATGGGAGTTGCTACCGGTACGGCTGCTCTAATAATAATCTTATCAGTGTTTAATGGTTTTGACGATTTATTAAAGAGACTATACAACTCTTTTGATCCTGACATCAAAATAATAGCAGCACAAGGGAAAACATTTGAGGCAGATTCCGATCTCCTGAATAAATTAGACGGATCAAATATTATTGATCTTTACTCATTGTGTATAGAAGAAAATGCAATGCTTGAATACGGCGAAAAACAAATAATTGCTACAATTAAAGGCGTTGACGATAATTATCAGTCGGTTACAGGACTTGACACCATGATTGTTAATGGTATTTTTCAGCTTCGCGAAAAAGTTCTCTTGCCTGACGACACGCAGCAAGAAATCCCATTAGGAATTGCTGGTCAGGGAATAGCATATAATCTTGAATTAAGCACCGACTTTACTCAACCCGTAAACATATTTATTCCAAGTCGAACAGGACAATTCAGAGGGAATTTTCAAGACGCTTCGGATAACATTAACAGTGCAACCGTTTACACTTCGGGTATATTTATGATTCAACAAGAATACGACACAAAATATTATATTATTCCACTCGAAACTGCACAAGAACTATTAGAATACGAAAATCAGGTAAGTTCTGTTGAGATAAAACTAAAAAAAGACATCAAATCAAAGGATGCAGTATCAGAATTATCAAACCTTTTGGGTAATCAGTTTGAAATTCAAGACAGAAACAAACAACACGAATATGCTTACAAAATAATGCAAACTGAAAAATGGGCTATTTTTATGATTCTGGTGTTTATTTTACTGATTGCATCGTTTAATGTTATCGGCTCTTTAACAATGTTGATTATTGATAAAAAACATGACATACAAATTTTGAAAAGTCTAGGTGCAGGAAATAAAACTATACGCAATATATTTTTTCTCGAGGGAATTTTTATCAGCTTTTTTGGTGCAATTGCCGGACTATTTATTGGAGGCCTTATTAGTTGGTTGCAAATGGAATTTGGCTTAGTAAAACTTGGGAACGAAGGTTCATTTATAATTGATAATTACCCTGTTCTTATAAACTGGACCGATTTTCTTTATGTAATGCTTACTGTAATGGTAATTGGAACTTTTGCAGCTTGGTATCCTGTAAGATATATCACAAGAAAATTTGCAAGTTTGGAATATTAAGCTTTCTCGAAAATAAGGTTCGGTTTACTGCAATACAAAACCTTCTCTACTTTACCTCATCCATCTTGATTGCATTTACCTTATCAATCCAAAAACGTTTTTCCTCATTAAAGCGCTCCAAGTGAGCAGAGTCAACAGGTTCGGCTGGTGGTGGTTCAAATTTAAGAGGATCTATTTTTTGTCCATTTTCATGAACTTCGTAGTGTAAATGAGGTCCGGTTGACCATCCTGTGCTTCCAACATAACCAATAATGTCTCCCTGATTTACCCTGTCACCGACATTATATTCTCCAAATCGTGAGAAGTGCATATAAACAGTTGTATAAACGCTATTATGTCGAATTGCCACATAATAACCGGCTCCTGTTCCATAAGTTCGGGTAACAATCGTTCCATCAGAAGCAGCATAAACAGGTGTACCCATTGGCGCAGAAAAATCAACAGCTAAATGCTCGGTAACTTTATGAAAAATCGGATGCATACGAGCATGAGAGTATCGAGAACTGATATTTGTATATTCGAGCGGAGCTAACAAAAATGTTTTTCGCATACTATTCCCAACAGTGTCAAAAAAACTAAGTGTAGAGTCCTGAGTAAACGGAACTGCCCAAAGTTCTTTTCCTCCCTGGTAAAAAACACCCGCCTTAATATCACCTATACCAATTCGTTTATCGCCCACATACAATTCAGAATACAAAACCTTAAACCAATCACCTGGCTGCAGAGCATAAAAGTCAACTGTCCAGGCAAAAGTTTGCGACATGGCTAAAGCCAACTCCCAACTATAACCATTATCAATCATGGTTTGCCATAAAGAATACTCTATCACACCGGCAGCCTCCAAATCAACTGTGTCTATTGGTTTTTCAAGCTTCGAAATTAAAATAGTATCCGGATTTCTAAAATCATACTTTGTAAAACGAACAGCAGAATTCTCATAAACAAATATTTTTGCCTGCGGAATCGAATCGATAACAGTATCACTAAAAACAGTGAATGGTCGGCCAAGATTTATCAAAGTAACATTAAATGTATCGCTCGACATTTTAGCAATCTTATCAATCTGCTGGGGAGTAATCCCATATCGACCCATAATTGTACCAAGAAAATCGCCTTTACGAACGGTATCAGTATATAATGTCCAGTCTGTAAGTGGCTCACCGTAAAGCTCAGGGATTTTTTCTTCAACAATTTCCTTTCTCTCAATTATGGTCGGTTTCTGCTTTGTAAACATTACAACAAGCACAACAACCATTGCTATTAAAACGAAAGGTATAATTATATAGATTGTCTTTTTCTTCATTTTTACAAAATTTGTTGACGAAAATAAATAAATTTTATTTAATCTAAAGTAAAATACGCCAAAAAAAATCATCAAATTGCAAAAAACTTATGTTTTTTATCACAAACAACAACAATTTATCCCCCCAAAAAATCAAAATTTGGAAAGTTAGTTCCTTACATATATATTTGCACGTTATTTTAAATTTAAAAAAATGAGTGCGAAATTTCAGGAATATAAGCAGTTGGATCTTGCAGCAATAAACAAGGAAATAGAACAAATCTGGAAGGATGAGAATACTTTTGAGAAAAGTATTGAAACAAGAAAAGACAATAAACCATTTGTTTTCTTTGAAGGGCCACCATCGGCAAATGGAACTCCGGGCATACATCATGTTATGGCAAGAACCATAAAGGATGTTGTTTGTCGTTACAAGACACTAAATGGCTACCGTGTCGATCGAAAAGCAGGATGGGATACTCATGGATTACCGGTAGAACTCAGTGTTGAAAAAACTTTAGGCATAACCAAAGAAGCTATCGGAAAAACCATTTCTGTTAAAGAATATAACAACACCTGCCGTAAAGAGGTAATGAAATATACCGACTTATGGGAAGACCTAACCGAACAAATGGGTTATTGGGTTGATATGGACAATCCCTACATAACCTATGACAATAGATACATTGAGTCGGTTTGGCATTTATTAAAAATTCTTTTCGACAAAGGACTACTTTACAAAGGTTATACAATACAGCCATATTCTCCTGCTGCCGGCACCGGCTTAAGCACACACGAGTTAAATCAGCCGGGATGCTATAAAGATGTTAAAGACACAACTGTAGTTTCATTATTTGCTGTAAAACAAAATGAGATTTCGCAAAAAATAATTTCAGATTGTGACGGTAAGCTATACATCATGGCTTGGACAACAACCCCATGGACATTGCCATCAAACACGGCACTAGCTGTTGGTCCATCAATAAATTATGTAAAAGTAAAAACGTTTAATCCTTACTCTGGCAACCCTATAAGTGTGATCTTGTGTAAAGACAGAGTTAGTGCATATTTTAAATCCGAAAACGAAAACATTAGCTTTGATGACTACAAACCGGGCGATAAAAACATTCCGTATAAAATTGTTACCGAATACAAAGGTACCGACCTTGAAGGGCTTGAGTATGAGCAATTAATTAACTGGATTCAGCCAAAATCTCCGGCATTTAAAGTTATTATTGGCGATTATGTAACAACCGAAGATGGGACAGGTATTGTACATATTGCTCCAACTTTTGGTGCAGATGACGCAAGAGTTGCTAAGGCAGCAGGAATACCAGCACTAATTCTTGACGATAAAGATGGAAACAATGTTCCCATGGTTGATAAGCAAGGGAAATTTTTTAGAATCGAAGACTTACATCCCGATTTTGTTAAAAATTTTGTTAATACTAGTACTTACTCTGAATTTGCAGGCAAATTTGTTAAGAGTGAGTATGATCCCGAAGCAGAAACAAAAGACACAACTACAGATGTTGACATTGCTGTAATGTTAAAGCTTGAGGACAAAGCATTTAAAATCGAAAAGCACGTTCACAACTATCCTCATTGTTGGCGTACCGACAAGCCAGTTTTATATTACCCGCTAGACTCATGGTTTATTAAAACTACTGCGGTTAAAGACCGATTAATTGAGTTAAACAAAACTATTAATTGGAAACCACAAAGTACCGGCGAAGGGCGTTTTGGAAAATGGCTTGAGAACTTAGTTGATTGGAATCTTAGCCGTTCAAGATATTGGGGAACACCTCTACCAATTTGGAGTACCGAAGACGGCAGTGAACGTAAATGTATTGGTTCTGTTGCTGACTTAATGGAAGAAATCAAAAAATCTGTTGAGCTTGGTTACATGTCGGCCGAGTTCTGGAAAGGTTTTGAAAGTGGAAATTATACAAAAGAAAACTACGAAGAAATAGACTTACATCGCCCCGATGTTGACGAAATAATATTAGTTGCAAAAGATGGTAGCAAAATGTTTCGTGAACCCGATTTAATCGATGTTTGGTTCGACTCCGGAGCTATGCCTTATGCTCAATGGCATTGGCCTTTCGAAAATGCAGAAAATTTTGACAAACTTTTCCCTGCCGACTTCATTGCCGAAGGTGTTGACCAAACAAGAGGTTGGTTTTTTACACTTCATGCTATTGCAACAATGATTTCTGATTCTGTTTCGTTTAAAAACATTATTTCTAACGGGTTGGTGCTCGACAAGGATGGAAATAAAATGTCGAAAAGACTCGGAAATGCTGTTGATCCATTTATAACAATGAACGAATATGGTGCGGATGCATTACGATGGTACATGGTTACAAATTCACAGGCGTGGGACAACCTAAAATTTGATGTGGCAGGAGTCGATGAAGTAAAACGTAAATTCTTTGGAACACTATATAATACATACAATTTCTTTGCTCTTTATGCAAATATCGACAATTTCTGTTATAAAGAATCCGAAATAGAATTTGCCAAACGCCCGGAACTCGACAGATGGATTTTAAGTTTGTTAAACTCGCTTATTAAAGATGTTAAACTCGCTTACGAAAGCTACGAAAACACAAGAGCCGGACGACTAATTCAGGATTTCGTTATAGACCATCTTAGCAACTGGTATGTACGTTTAGGTAGAAAACGCTACTGGGGTGGCGAATATGACGAAGATAAAATATCAGCTTATCAAACTTTATATACTTGCCTAAACACGATTGCAAAGCTTGCATCACCAATTTCACCATTCTTTATGGATAAACTTTATCGCGATTTAGATACAGTTACAGGTATAGAGAATTTTGAGTCGGTACATCTTGCAGATTTCCCGAAAGCAAACGAGACTGTTATCGACAAAATGCTAGAAGAACGAATGCAAATGGCACAAGCAATATCTTCGATGATATTAAGCCTCAGACGCAAAGTGAGTATCAAGGTAAGACAACCACTTCAGAAAATTATGATTCCGGTTGTAAACGAAACTTTTGTCGAACAAATTACAAAAGTACAGTCAATAATAATGACCGAAACAAACATCAAAGAAATAGAATTTCTTTCCGATTCATCAGATGTACTTGTCAAGAAAATAAAAGCTAATTTTAAGGTCTTAGGCCCAAAATACGGAAAAATAATGAAACAGGTTTCGGCAGCAATTATGGCAATGAGCCAGAAAGACATATCGGAACTTGAGCGAAACGGCGAATTTGAAATTAATGTTGAATCCGAAAAAATTAAGATTGGCATTGAGGATGTGGAAATAATTTCGGAAGACATACCCGGTTGGCTCGTTACAAACGAAGGTAAAATTACGGTTGCTTTAGATATTAATATTACTCCTGATCTAATTGAAGAGGGAATAGCCCGTGAATTTGTAAACAGAATTCAAAATCTTAGAAAAGATTCAGGGTTTGATGTTACTGATAAAATCGACATAATAATACAGTCGCATACTGAATTAGATACAGCTATTAATAGCTATCGCGAATATATTTGTTCACAAACTTTAGGGAATTCGATAAATATTGTGAAAAAAATGGAACAAAATAATTCTATCACCGTAGAAGTTAATAATTTTGAAACAGACTTACTTATCGAAAAGTGTAATAATTAAAAGACAGGATTATGAGCGTAGAAGAAAAAACCAGATATAGCTACGAAGAGCTACAGGAATTCAAAGAGATTATCCTAAAAAAACTCGCAAAAGCACAAAAAGACTACGATCTTTACAAAAGTTTGCTTAGTCATGAAGATACAAATGATATAATGGACACCTCTCCCACTTTTAAAGTTTTGGAAGAAGGTGCAAGTGTGTTATCTAAAGAGGAAATCGGAAAAATTGCCCAGCGCCAGCTGAAGTTTATTCAGCATCTGCAAGCTGCATTGGTAAGAATTGAGACCGGAACCTACGGAGTATGTCGTGAAACTGGTAAGTTAATTTCTAAGGAAAGGCTTAAAGCCGTACCACATGCAACATTAAGCATGGATGCTAAAATGAACAGGAAGTAAGAGATTTTATGATTTGAATCTGAGGGCTTCAATAGAAGCCCTTTTTTATTTCTTTTAAATCTGCTTGATTGTGTTATAATCCAAATAATATATCAATTTTAACGAAATATTATTCAACGGTGATTCTGCCCACACAGATTTAAAACTTTCGTAATACCCGGGCATCACGCTTGTTTCGGGCACATCACCTGTAGCAAAAACCTGATTTTTCCACATTAGTGATAAATAAGATCCTGGCAGAAAATTCCACGAAAACAACAAATCAACGTTAAAAACATTAAATGTGTAATTAGAGACTCCTTCATAAGTTGAATTGTTTGACAGGCTACCATCATCCATCAATAAAAAATAATCAAAATACTCTACTCCGGATACATAATGTCTGGCAGTTAAAGAAAGTGAAATTTTATTTGTAAAAACTGCTGAGGAGCTCAGTGCGTTTGTGAATGTTATTACATCTCTTTGACCAAAAATTATTTCGTTATTGCCAGATTGCACAAAACCTTTGGCTCCCAAATCATAATCGGCAGAAAAAGTATATCTTAAACTAAGCCTTTTCCCAAATCTTGTTAGAGGGCTCAAACTAGCCCAAACACCTTTACGTGACTCTGAATCAAAATATACGCCACCTCGAATATCCCCTGCTAACCTTTTACGATAATCGGTTGAAATATGAAATCCTTCACTGTACAAAGCCGGACGTTTGTAAAAACGACCTGCAGTACGCGGCTCATAATAATCGTTTTCGTCTGTTAAAGGAATAGTAATATTATTCCATATCGACAAGTGCTTAGTTGTGGTTCCATAATTTGAGATATGCACATTTGCTCCGACAAAAGATAAATTTTCGAACAACGATTTTTGTGTTATGTCAATCGAGTTAAGTGTTTCATTAAAAATCCAAAAGCGGGAAAATCTCCTATATCCTAAACTAACATAATTCGATATCTGATTAAATCTAGTAAGATACCCTAAGTCGTTTGGATTATACTCATCTGAGATAACTTCGGTGCCAATTTCATAAACCCATTTCCCATTTTTTTTGCCGACAGAAGCATCAAGAAACCAACCATTATCAACATTAGCCCCATCAGAATTTCTTGTACTAAAAGCACTAAGAGCAGAAATGCCAAAAAGATTATTTTTATCCATCAACTTTATCGATCCTGCCGAGACATTACTAACATAGCTATTGCCGGGAGTAATTACACTGGCATTTGTAAAATTGGCGAACGAATTTTGCCCAAGACTTTGATCCAAAACCAATATATTATAATTTGTTGCCGGTTCGGTTAAAATTGATTTTTCTGTCCCATCTTCATATTTTACCTTAGCCCAAGTGTTAGCCATAAAAGCGTTAAAAACCCCCACTGCCAAATTGTTTTCTCCTCTCCCACTGATTTTAAACGCATTAACCAATCGTGATGTTGCAGGATTTTTCATTATCTCGAATTCGCCGTTTTCTGCTTGAGCATTAATCACATTATAGCTTTGCGGTGTCTTACCAATTCGTCGGCTGTAAAAAACATCGCATTTATTAAAAAGTTCCGTGCCTTCGGTAAAAAACGGACGATTTTCGCTATAATATGTCTCATGAGGAGTTAAATTAAGGACTATTTGATCTGTTTTTGTTTGTCCGAAATCGGGGATTAAAGTCATATCGAGCGTATATGTTTCGCTTAAACCAAGTTTTAAATCCAGCCCTCCGCTAAACGATTGTTGATAAGATTTCTCATACGAATTTACATAGCCCGAAACATAAGGCATAAAAGCCAAACGCAATGGAGCCTCTATATTACTAATCCCGCTAATCATTCCCATTTGAGATCCTTCAGAACCTTTGGATAAATCAACAGGATTCCAGCTCGACCGTTCACGATTGCGACGCACAGTTCTCCAAAAATTTACCGACCAATTTTGTTTTTCTGAATTAGGAAATCTTATTGCAGAATATGGAATCTCTATTTCGACAACCCATCCCTTGTCAGTGATATTAACTGCGCTATACCAAACTGCATCCCATCCATAATCGTCATCTATTTCCGAAATACGGATATCTGTTTGCACATTTGCTGCGCTAACAACAAACTCGTATATGTTTTGTCCATCATTATTCGGATTTAGACTAACAGCAAAATAATCAGCATTCCCATTATAGTTATCCCTGACAGTAAGCTCGTTATAAATACTATCCGGATTATCATCATATAAAAATGCTCCAAAATAAATTGCCTTATCATCAAAAAGCACTTTTACTTCACTTTGTTGTTTTGGATTTTGATTAAAAACGGGATAAAATCCAATAAAATTGTTGAAAGAAGCAGCTTTACTCCAATCCAATTCATCTAAATTTCCATCAATTTTAATTTTTTCGCTTGTTCGATAAATCTGTTCACTTTTCTTTTGCGAAAACAAATCAAATTGTATGCACAAAACTAGTAAAAACACAAAAGTTATTTTTATTCCCCTTTCCAACATAAAACCAAATCAATTATCCGAAACAAAAATAATCAGAGTATTCTATTTGTCACCTAAAAACAAATAATTATTCTTAATAAATTGTTAACCCATTTTATGTCAATACCTGAAATAGGTTGACCATTTAATACCAATATAATATAACTAAATTAGGGGCTACTGAACCTTTAGCTCATAAGCAGTGTTATCAATTATCAAAAAAAAAAATTATTTGACTTGTAACTTTTTAAACTCTTTGTTCGTCAGGATAGCGACAAAACAATAAAACAAAAATTAAAAAATAAAAATTATGAAAAAAGTATTATTTTTAGCAGTAGTAATAGGAGCCTTGCTAACTTCAACAAATCTTTTGGCATCATTTTCTGACTCACAAATTGATGATACCATAAAAATCAAGACAAAGGACAATTCGGAAATGATTATTGTGATAAATGATCTTGAAGATATTGAGAATCTCGAAGATGAAATAGACGCGGTTATGAATAATTTGGATGAAGTTTTTGAAAATCTCGAAATTGAAATGGAAGGTTTAGATTCTGTGATAAACGTATCAGTTAAGAACGTGGATAATGAAATATTTTTAGATATCGAAGGAATTTCAGGAAATGAAACAAAAATGATTAATCTAAACTTTGATTCTGACAGTGAGCCTCGTGAACCCGAAAAATTACATGGCTTTATGTTAATGGATTTAGGAATGAATAACTATCTTGAAGGCGGAGCTTTTCCAAATGATAATGCCGAGCAATACTCTGTAAAGCCTTGGGGCTCTTGGAATTTCGGAATAGGAGCCGGAATGAGATGGTATATTGCAAAACCTGTTTCGATTGACATTGCAGCTGATTTTTCGTGGTATAACTTTAAATATGCTGATAAATCGACACGTGTAATTGAAACAGCAAACGATGTTAATTTCTCATCTGATCTGGCAGGAGCTGATTATCTTAAAAGCAAAACAACAGTTCCTTTTGTTAATGTAAGTTTTATGCCCATGGTACACTTTGGCTCCGAAAACAGTGGGGTTAATCATAAAATGTTTCGTTTAGGTGCAGGAGTATATGCAGGGTATCGCCTCGGTGGACATGTTAAATATGAGTACGAAATGGATAATACTCACTCAGTATATCATCGCAAAGGAGACTACTTTTTAAATTCCTACAGATATGGCGTTAAAGCAGTTTTCGGAGTATATGATGTTAATATTTATGCCGCTTACGATTTAAGTACTCTTTATGCTGACAACAAAGGTCCTGAACTTAACCCAATTAGCTTTGGACTAAACTTCACTTTCTAAAGAAATCGCTTTTCGTAACAAAGGTAAACTGCCTGTTAACATGGTTAGCAGGCAGTTTTTTGTTGCACAAAATAAAGCCCCCTTGAATAAATTCAAGAGAGCTTTATAACTATGAAAAAACAAATTTAAATTATTGTAATTTTTTAGCAATACTTTTTATTGCCCATTTAAATAGCTCTTTGGTTTGGCATTTTTATCCAGAGAATTAATAATGATTCTATCTTCATCACTATTTACAGAAGATTTTTCATTCGGATTTCTTAAATGAACTCCTTGTGATTCTGGAGCTCCAAATAAAGTTGGGTGTAAATATCTTCCCTTATTGTAATCTTCTTTCTCTACTTCGGCAACGACTCTATTTGCATTTGCGAATTTATCTTGACGAATTCCGGTAACTTGCCAACTAACCTTTTTCCCTGGTTCACCGCCTCCGATAGTAAATGTGTTGTTGTTTATTTCTTTTGCAACATATAAATTTGGCATTGGTGCTCCCACTGCTGTTAGTTGATACCTAAAGTCTTTATTAAGGGCATCAAAATATTCAGGTAAAGAAACTTCTGCGAATCCGTTTTGGTCAAACTCTGCAAGACCGTTGTAAATATTCATCATGTCAGGACTTTCTACAAATGAGTGATATAAATATTTGTTTTCTGGGTCAAGTGGGTGGTCAATTTTAAATGTTCCTGATCCTTTAGCAAAGTTGCCAACAACTTGACCATTACCAGTAGTAGCATCAAATGCTATTCTATATGTACCCGCTGAAGCTCCTTCTAAATATCCCTCGAATAATATATCGTTATCTGCATAAACTGCATACTCATAAGTATTTCTATATGCACCTAGGTATCCTGCTTGTGTTGCCCCTAAAGCTCCGCTTAATTGTCCAATTACGCCACCTCCATTTAAGTTATTTGCCTGTCCAAAGACTCCGTAATATGCATCTCCGACAACGCCAAAGCCATTGACATTACTTCCATACAAACCACCCGCTGAGGCACTTGATGAAATACCTATGATACCATGAGCATCACCAGCGGCGCTGCCATTTTGTCCTACAACACCTGCCGACCAATCACCAGTGCCATTATAACTTCCAAATAAAGCACCAACTGGATTTGCAAATGAACCAACAGTTGAGACAGAGCTTGCTTCGAGTGCAGCATAAGGATTACTTGTGCTTGACGAAATAGCTCCTATAGCAACACCGGTTGCTGTATGTCGGCCAATCAGTGCAACGCCATTATTAGTTGCAGATGTAATGTCAACTGCACCGCCGTCCGCAGTAATTATTCTTCCTGCACCTGCGCCACCACAATCATAGGCTTCGTCCAACGTTACACATGATGCACCACCTCCTGCGCCAACCATTACCCACTCAGTTCCATCCCAATAGTAAAATCCTGGCGTTAATGCTCCTGATTCATTATAAACCAATAAGCCTGTTGCTGGTCCATTAACTGGATTTGTTCCATTAGTAACTGCGATAAGCTGTACTCTTGGTATTAATAACCCCTTGTCTGTTGCAGTCATATCTAGCAATGCCGAGCTATGTGGTGTTGTTGTCCCAAATCCGACATTGTCTTGTGATAGTAATGCCCCAAATGATAATACTATCGCTAATCCTGTAATTAATACTTTTTTCATATTCTCAAAAATTTATAAATTATCTAATAAGTGTTACTACTCCAACAAATTCTTTTTCAATATCTTTAATTTCAACAATGTAAATATAACTACCTGCCGGCAACGGTTTGCCATTATAAAAGCCATCCCATGGCTGAGAACCGGCATAACCAACATAAACTTCTTGTCCCCATCGGTTGAATACTTTTACCATATAGTCCGAAAAAGCTTCAATGTTGGTAATTACCCATTCATCATTTATTCCATCCTCATTAGGAGTAAATGCATTTGGGATAAATATACAATCATTTTTGCCATCTTCAATAATTATTTCATCAATTTCTACAAAACATCCATTACTGTCAATCACGGTAATTGAATATTCTCCTCCTGTAAGTCCGGTGATGTTTCCTGTTTCTGAGTAAGAATTTTCCCCCCACTCATAAGTGTAAGGTGCAGTTCCTCCTGTAGTTATTAATTCAATTACACCATCATTGCCACTTAAACATAATGGATTATAAACTACATAATTCGTATTGATGTCTGATGGAAAAATTTCAACTTCAAGTGTTCCTATACCGCCACAATTGCCACCAAATTCATATACAATCTCATGAACGCCAACTCCTGCTTGAGCTACATTAAAATTCCCACTTGTTGAAACTCCGGGTCCTGACCACATTCCGCCTTCGGTTTCCGCTTCGAGTTCTATTATTATGTTATCATAGCATATTGGTCCTATGGGTTTTATTGTTACGTCGGGAGCCGCATCTACATTTATTGTAACTTGATCAATTCCATCACAGCCATTTTCTGAAACTGTATATGAAATCAGAAAACTTCCTTGTCCTGCTGCCTGAGGATCAAATGTCCCAGTTGTATTGTCAATAATTCCAACTCCTGACCATGTCCCACCTATAGGTAAAGCACTAAGATTTATTGCATCATCTGTGTTGCAGAATCCTCCAGGATTTGTAATTGTAGCATTTGGAGTTAAATTTACGGTAATATCTATTTGGTCAGTATCTGAACACGTTCCGGTGCCAACATTATAAGTTATGGTGTGTGTTCCT
>JAFGVU010000188.1 GCA_016937855.1 Bacteroidales bacterium
CCTAACGGGACAGCGCCTTTAGGCGCGAGATATTGGTAAAATAAAAAGTAAGCTACTAATCAAAAAGTCCCGTTAGGGACGAGATATGTCAACGTATTAAGGATGTCTATGAATTTTTTATCGGACAACAATGAAATAAAAACGATTTCCTTCGTCTCCTCAATTTGATTTTATATGAATTATTTTGGCACACATCTATGCACTTCTTTCTGTTAACCTAAAAGCATTTTGATAATAATCAAGCGCATGGTTGTCAATATTCATTTTTAAAGCAATTTTTCTCCAATGACTGGCCGCAAAAATTACATTGTTAATTATTTCGTTAGCACGGCTTAAGGATAAACGGTAAATTTTATGCACCGATCGGAGCAGCTCCAAATCCTGTGAATTATCTGTTTCAGATATGTTGAGGCTAAGGCCAGAGCCACTAGGATTAGGATTTATATCAAATGCAGGTGAAAGTTTCCATCCTTCAGGCTTTAGAATGAAGCCGTGATTTCTTAAGTGGTCATCAGTGTTACTGATTATAACCGAAAGGCAAATTCTTTTGTAAAGTTCTTCTAAATCGTTTTGAACATCAGAGCCAAATCGCATTATAAATTCTGCAATTTCTGGATAGCCTGCTCCATCAGAAGCATTTGTCCCATCATTGTATCCTAATAGTGTCATTGCTGATGCAAAATGAATTCTTTTGCCATTTTCATTCCGGTCGAAGCGTTTTGCCAGAAATGTAGTTTTATTCGAATTAAATTGTCCATGTGAATAATTGCAAATATTTACACCTGAAAGTTTTGCGATTTCTGCCGCAACAATCTCCCAGGCACCAATGTCAAATTCATCTTCTTTTGATGGAAATTTTGCAATCCATAGATTATTGTTTTTGTCTGTAATATTTGCTTTTGGTCTTGCACCACCAATAGAAGAGCCGGGAGCAATGAGTATTTTTAACCATTTCATTTTTTCATCATAATCCTTAATTGTATCTTCCTCAATGTTTTTTGCTGCTTGCTCAAGTTTTGCCAGATAAGTCCATGGAGGTGTTGCAAGCTCGCTGTCTGAATTCAGATATTCTGAGTCTTCATTAGTTTTAAAACGAATTCCACCTAATCTGTAGGCATCGTAAACTCCAAGCAAAAAGTCCGACTCATGAAGATTGCGAATTGCTCTGTTTTGTTGCCGAGAAGTTATTGATTCTCGTCGTTTCATTAAAATTCGCCCCCATCGGTCGGGAGATGAATCTGAAAAAACTCCGAAATTTGGTTTCGATTCGTTGATGAATTGTCTTCCGGTGTACATCGACAAGTCAGGATCTATATTTGTAGCAAAACCGCTTTTAAGCCAGTTTTTATCATATTCAAAAGAAAAAACTTCTTTACCACGCAAAAGTGATGAGTATAAATTCCCAATTTTATATTTTTGAGGAAGCCAGTCCCAATCGGCATATACTAATATAGTTTTATCATTACTCATTTTTTGTACTTTTTAAACGTTTAGGTGCTCTTTTCTTTACTGAAATCTCCAAATCCTGAAGCTTGCGACCAAGGCTATCGTTCTGAGCTACATAGCTAAGATCTTTTTCCAATCCAAGAATGAAAAGTACTTGTGCAATATTGCCAATCGAAACTGTTGATGCACCTTTTTCAATTTTCCAAAGACTTGATCTAGAAATGCCGGCTCGTTCCGAAACTTGAGCCGCAGATAGCTTTCGTCTCAATCTGGCAAGACGTATATTCTCGCCTAAAAGCAAAATTGCCGACTCTGCTTTTGCTGAAATAATTATGTTTTCTTTTTTCATAATGTTTGATATAATACACAAAAATAACAAAAATGTTTAACATACTACACATTATGAGGAATTTTTTGCAGTTTCTTAACATGTTTAGGTCGCGAGGTTTGGTTTTCTACATTTTTTAAAATACTTTGCCTCAATTTTCGCACATTTCTAAAATTCCTTATTTTTGCAAAAATACATAAGATGAAATTCAAACGATTTATAATATTCTTTTCATATTTACTCTTCTGGTATCTTTATTTTGTAGCTGCCCGCATTTACTTTATTTTATTTAATCTTAGTGAGATTGGCGAGGCGAGTTTTTGGGATTTGATTCTTACTTTTTTTTATGGATTTAGGCTCGACGCTTCCATGATTGGTTATATTGGCTTTTTTGTTACTCCACTGTTTATAGTTTCAGCATTTTTTAAATCGCATAAAGTGCTAAAAATCTCGCTCAACATATATACAGGATTGTTGCTTGCTGTGTTCTCTTTAATTGTAATTGGTGATGCCGAAGTTTACAAATACTGGGGCTTTAGGCTTGATGATACGCCTTTGCAATATCTGAATACACCGGGGGTAATGAAAGCTTCTACTAGTAACTGGCGATTGGCATTTTTAGTATTCTTGTATTTAGACCTTGCAATCGGCATGTTTTGGGGGTATTATATTTTGATTGGAAGGAGGATTAAAACAACTGTTAATGAAAATTGGCGTTCTATTATTTATATTATTATTGCAGGCGCTTTAATTATTCCGATAAGGGGTGGTGTGGGAATTGTCCCGATTAATATCGGTTCTGCGTATTTCTCTGATAACATGTTTCTTAATCATACAGCTATAAATGTTGTGTGGAATAGTGGTGCAAGTCTTTATGCAGGAGACCTTGATTTTAGTAAATATAATTACTACAAATCTGATGAATTAGCCGAAAGCTTTGAACAAGCTTTTCAATCTCCGGATTCAACACTAAAAATCATTAACAAAAAACCAAAGAAAATTATATTTATAATCTTAGAGAGTTTTACTGCTAATGCGGTAAATATGGAAAAGCCTGAAAGTTCGGTAACACCAAAACTAGTAGATTTTAGTAAAAACGGAATATTATTTACAAAGTGTTATGCAAATGGAGATCGGAGTGAAAAGGGTATTGTTTCGATTTTTAGTTCTGTACCACCTTTGCCAGGATATTCGGTAATGAAGTATCCAAAACGATCAAGAAATCTACCATCAGTAATATCATCACTTAGAAAAAACGGATATAAGTCTGCTTTTTATTATGGTGGAGATATCAATTTCTCAAATATGAATTCATATCTTAAGCAGGCGGGATTTAGCAAAATTGTTTCACAAAACAATTTGGACATGGATTGTTTTAAAACTAAATGGGGATATCATGATGAGTGTATGTTTGAGAAGTTTTATGACGATATTGTTGCTGAAAGTGATACTTCGGTATTTGCATTATTCACCCTTAGCAGTCATGAGCCTTATGATGTGCCTTTTAAAGGGCCTTATGGCGATAAAACTGAAATGCAGAGATGCAATAATGCATACTATTATACCGACTCATGCCTAAATGTTTTTCTGATGAAGTTGAAACAGTCATCTGAATGGGACAATTCTTTACTGATTTTAGTGTCAGATCATGGAACACGATACGGTGGGGTTGAAGTTTGGGATTTGCCAAAATTTCATATTTATATGCAGTGGACAGGAGGTACAGTCGTAATTGATTCGCTAAATTATACTATGCCTACTGACCAAGCTGACATAAGTGCTAGTCTGTTAGGACAACTTGGAATAAATCACGACGAATTTATCTTTAGCGAAGATATCTTTAGTAAGTATATCCCAAATGCTTTTTATTCGTTTAATCATGGGTATTGTTTAATAAAAGGGGTGCGTTGGTCAATATATGATACAAATCCTGATAAGATAGTTTACCGTGGTTGGGACTCCGAAAAACTCGAAAAACCAACAAAAGCCTATGCACAGAAATTGGCTGAGTATTATGACGGATTAGATTAATACCAATAAAATATTAAAACACCCTATATAAACTTAATTATTTAGCGCTTTTGCAATTGGACTTTTAGAAAATAAATTAGTATAACTATCTTAGCAAATCCCTTTTTAGTTTATCAAATTCTTTCTCGGTAATTATGCCTTCCTCAAGGAGATTCTGAAGTTTCAAAATTTCATCGGCAACGGATTTATTTTTGTGAATTGTCTTATTAATAGATTGTCTTCTTCTTTCTCTATTCGTGCTTGTAACAAGCTTATAAATCCAGTAAGATAGCCAGACTATCAAAATAAAGACTACTATAAGATATACAATTCGTGCCATTTGTTTTTTTTTTTTACAAAATTAAGAAAAAAAGGTCTGAGAAATCAGACCTTTAACGAATTTATTTTTTATTCCGATGCAATGTTTTCAAGAACATTTAATAAGTGATCGTACCACATTTTTACTGTTTTAATCTCGATTCTCTCGTCAGGAGAGTGAACACCTCGTAATGTTGGACCAAAAGAAATCATATCTAGGTCAGGATACTTTTCTAAGAAAAGACCACATTCAAGACCAGCGTGTATCGCGCGAACTACAGGCTTTTTGCCAAAAAGTTTTTCGTATGATTTTTCAGCAATAGTAAGAATTTCTGATTTCGGATTTGGAGCCCATCCAGGATATCCATCGCCTGATTCAACCAATGCACCCGCAAGTTCGAAAACAGAACGAACCATTAGATTAATATCTTTTTTGCCTGATTCAACAGAACTACGCTGACTAGTAACAACAACTATTTTATTATTATCAAATTTTACAGATGCCAAGTTTGTTGATGTTTCAACAAATCCGGGTATTGCCGGACTCCAGGCATGAACACCATGAGGACAAGCGTATAAGGCAAATGTTAGGTTTTTCTGAGTCTGTTTGTCGATAACTGTTTCGGGATTTGAAACCGACTCGATGTTAATATTAATATTAGGTTCCGTGATTTCGATTTCCTTAATAATACTGTTTTTTAAAACCTCAAAATCTCTTTTTAAATTATCTATTTTATTATTTTCGATGGTAAAAATTATCTCAGCTTCTCTAGGAATTGCGTTACGTTTGTTGCCACCGTCGAAATTAGCAAGTCTGATATCATAGCTTTCGGTAAACTGGAATAAAAATCTGTTTGCCATTTTGTTAGAGTTTCCAAAACCTTTGTGAATCTCGTCGCCGCTATGACCACCTTTAAGACCATTTACTGTAATTTTTAGTGCAGAATGATTTGTCGGCATCGGTTCGTTTTTAAACTCAAATGTAGCAACAGCATCGATACCACCTGCACATCCAATAAAAATTTCACCTTCGTCTTCAGAGTCGAGATTTAGTAATATTTTTGAATCAAAAAAACCTTCTTTTATCTCGAAAGCTCCGGTTAAGCCTGTTTCTTCGTCAACTGTAAACAAGCACTCTATCGGACCATGAGTTAATGTATTATCGGTTAAAATTGCCATTTGTGCTGCAACTCCGATACCATCATCAGCGCCTAAAGTCGTTCCATCTGCTTTTACCCATTCGCCATCAATAACAGGAGTGATAGGATCAATGTCGAAATCAATTATTTTATCTCTATTGGCTTCACAAACCATATCCATATGACTCTGTAAAAGCACAGATTTTTTATTTTCCATACCTTTGGAGGCAGGTTTTTTTATTAAAATGTTTCCAATGTGATCCTTTTTTGCTTCAAGATTGTGCTCTTTTGCAAAATCTAATAAAAATGCAATAATTTTCTCCTCTTTCTTTGATGGACGAGGTACTTGCGTAATTTGCTCAAAATATTGCCAAACATTTTTTGGCTCAAGATTGTTTAATATTCCCATGATATTGTTTTTTTTGTTAATTTTGGCTAAAGTTAATGATTAATTATTAAACACGAAAAAAATTGATTGTTTGAAACATAATTTATATATAATTTCTAAAACATTTGCGGTAGTTGCTGCTCTTGTTATGTTGCTTTTTATTACGGCCTGTGATAATGAAGAGTATAATGAAATTAGTGGTACTCTAAGCGACATGACAACAGGTGAACCACTTGCAGGAGCAAAAGTAGAGTTTGAAATAACCGAAATTATTAGTGGAAATTATAATTCTGCTTTTAAACCCTTTAAGGAGACATATACTAATCAAGATGGTACATTTAGTATGGAATTTGAGAGTAGAAACTTTGTTAAACTGAGGTTGAAATTCTCCAAAGAGGGTTATCATACTGTTTATAACACATTTGAACCCACCAGCGTCGATTCAGACTATGTAATTACTGATATTATTCCAAAGGAATCGTATTTAAATGTTCGTGTTTATAACGGTTTCCCGAACGATCCCGACGATGTAGTTAAAGTTAGATTGCTAAATATTAATTCTGATTGTAATGTGTGCTGTGGTCCTGATTTTAGATATTTTTATGGCGCTTATGTCGATACTAGCTTTGTTTGTAAAGTTGTTGGGGGCGAAAGCATTACTCTAAATTATATTTCTATCCATAACGACGAGTCAAATATTGTTGAATCTCAAATTTATTGTACCCCGGGCGACACAGTTATGTATAATTGTTACTATTAATCGGTGGCTTCGAGACGATTCTCGTGCCTCGAATCCCTCAGCCACCTTGTTTGCAGTTCCTTGTTAATAAATAGTCGAGACGATTCTCGTGCCTCGAATCCTACTTCGAGTTCCCTCAGTACG
>JAFGVU010000189.1 GCA_016937855.1 Bacteroidales bacterium
AATAAAATTCCAAATAATTTTATTATTTTTCGGGACTAGAGTGTTTGACTGGCTCAATTTCTTTTTAGGGGCTATAGCTCAGTTGGCTAGAGTGCTTGACTGGCAGTCAAGAGGTCAGGGGTTCGACTCCCCTTAGCTCCACAAAAGGCTTGCAATTGCAAGCCTTTCTATTTTGAATGAGTTACTTTACTTACATATTATTTTCACAATCGTTTGATAAATTTTATTATGGTCAAACCAACTCCATTGAAGATAGGTTATTTTCTCATAATTCTGGTCTTGTTAATTCTACTAAGCGTTATATTCCATGGGAACTATATGCATATAAGGAATGTGTGGATAGAAAGAATGCAATCAAGTTTGAAAGACAGTTGAAGAATTTAAAGAGTAGATCTAAGGTGAAAGATTATTTAATTCGAAAAGATTTTATCTTTTGTGGAAGCAAGAGGGCGGGCGGTCCCGAAAATTTATAAAATTTTCGTGTCCCGCAAGCGAGGATTCAAGAAGATCCTCGTGATTTAGACAAAATCCGAATAAAACGGATTTTGGAAATCACGGGATTCGACTCCGATATGCTCCACAAAAGGCTTGCAATTGCAAGCCTTTCTTATTTGAATGAGTTACTTTACTTATATATTATATTCACAATCGTTTGACAAATTTTATTATGGACAAACTAGTTCATTAGATAATAGATTATTATCGCATAATTCTGGTCTTGTTAATTCAACAAAGCGTTATGTTCCATGGGAATTATACGCATATAAGGAATGTGTGGATAGAAAGAATGCAATCAAGTTTGAAAGACAAATTAATTCCTTACAAATGTCAAATAATCAACACTGCCATCTCCACCACTAACATCTTCAAGTTTTATAATAGATTCTGTTCGCTCAACAACATGCCAATCATCACTCAACTCTTCAAATATCTCGGGAGCAGAAAAATTGATAATAAACTTCGTCGTACTATCATCATTGCCAACACTCCAAGTGCCGGTAATTGTTTGATCTCCCTTTTGAGCACTAAGTACACCTCCATCAGCGAAGCTAAAGCTGTAACCAACATAATGATAAGTTTCATCATCACCCGAATCATTATAATAACTGATACTCCACGACCCCGTCTGTGCTGTTTCAACAACATCGTTCGAATTGACAATATTATTCGTAGAGTCATCCTCGCACGATGCTAATAATAAAAATGACCCTATAGCTATTAGATAAAATAATTTTTTCATATCTCTTTGTTTATTTAGAATTATTATAAATTATTTAACAGAAGTAGTAAAAAATTGTTTATCAATTTTGAAATTTATTATCATAAATTAATCAAACTTCAAGATTCCCTGATAAAACTTCCTCAGCCAAAGCAGGTTAAAGACAAAATGTTAAACTGTTTTCGATTTACCAATACTAAAAATAAAATCCAAAATTGTGATTTCACTCAACAAACTCCTCATTTTTAGGTTATTATATTAATATTTTGATTAAATTTGCTAATAAGGAAAAACAAATTACGTATGAAAACTATTACAAATATTAGTAACACAATACTACTTGTATTACTATTTACCGCTATATTATTAGGTTCAGTACACCAAAAAGCCTATGCTCAAAATGCGATTATAGGTTCAGGTTTTACATCCGGTTGGGGAGGCGCATGTAATTCAAATACTGATTTTGAATATTTTGGATCCTCTGCAGGAACTAGCTTTATCAGTACTCAAACAGCTAACGGAACAGGCAATCAGTACTTTAGATTAGGAATAGACTGGGGCGGAACAATTGCACAAAACACAATTACAGTTGGTAGTGATGTATCAGTCTCTCCTGAAACAGAATATACATTAAATTCAAACTGTACAACTAGTGGAGCAATGTACATAAATGTTTCAAATACTTCAGATAATTATATCTTTAAAACAAGAGATGCTGGTGCTATTCCAACAGGAGATTTTATTTATTTCCTTATTCAAGGATCTATAAGCTCCATATCCTCAGTATCTGTTCCTATAGCAGTTTTGCCCGCTGATGTTGTAACAATTAGTGCAAGTTTAAGCACATCATTAAGCACAGGTCAGGGAGTTTATCTTAGATATACTACAGATGATTTCACAAGTTCAACAATTGTCGAAATGTCTGGTAGCGGGACTTCCTATTCAGCTGACATACCGTCGGGTTCTAACATTAAAGATCAAACCGTAAAATATTATGTATTTACTTCAGGAGATGGATTGTCAATCTCTCATGCAGATGCTGATTTTTACACTATCAATCTAAACAACAACAGTGGTTCTAACTATACATATACACCTCGTGAAATAAGCTGGGTAAATTTGCATTTTCCATCTGATGGCACTATGATGCCAGGAGACGATTTTAATATCTATGCACAAATATATATTAATGGAGTAACAACCGAAAACCTCGAAAGTAGTGACATTTCTGCCTGGATTGGATACAGCACTGATAATACAGACCCATCTACTTGGGCTGAAAGCAACTGGATAGCAGCATCATACAATCTAAAATCCGGAAATAATCACGAGTACATCAATAATGCAAAAGATGCCGGACTATCTGCAGGCACATACTATTATGCATCAAGATTCAAGTATGGAAACAGTCTGTATTTTTATGGAGGATATAGTGCTTCAAATGGTGGATATTGGGACGGCATAAACAACAATTCAGGTGTTTTGAGATTTGGAAAAAACTCTAGCACCACAGGTAATTGGGAAGATAATACATCATGGGATGGAAATGTTCCTGCAATTGGCGAGCATGTCTATATTAAGAACGGTCACACTATAACTCTCAATTCAAATACACAGATAAACTCATTAACTATCGAAACAGGTGGTAGCCTTATCATTGATGGTGAATACTCGCTCACAATAGGTCCTGATGGTTCTTTTACAAACAATGGTAGTTTCACAGGAACACAAAGCACAATAATACTTAATGGCACTTCTACTGTCGAAGGCAGTACAGCTACTGAGTTTAACAATATTACAGTCGAAGGTTTGGATGTTACTCTTAATTATGCCAGTACAAAAATTAACGGTATTTTAGACTTACGCGCAGGCAGTATCTTCAATGCTCCCGAATTTAGGTCCGGTTCTACATTAAGATACTCTCAGGGAGGAAATTACGACCGGGTAACAGAATGGAATAGCCCATGGCATGTGCAAGTTGCAAATAACACAAACCTAAATCTCAACATTGGAAATTATGGAAGTGATTTAATATGTCGTGGAAATTTTATTATTGATGAGAACTCTACTGTATCAATTGACGACTCTCACACATATGATTTTTATGTTGAAGGTAATATGGTTCTGAACGGAAACATAACACTTTCTACAACTGCAGGTAGCGATATAATTCTAAAAGGCAATTGGACAAGAAGTTCTACAAGTACTTTTACTCCAAACCAAAGAGCAATATTCTTCACCGGTTCTGCCGAACAGTCGATAAATTCTGATGGTGGTGAAACTTTTGATTATGTAATTCTGGATAATGCAAACAATCTAAATCTCCTATCAAATGTTACCATAAAAGAAAAACTCGAAATGGTTTCAGGAAATATTACCACAAATGCCAATATTCTGGAGATAGGGACAAGCACTTCCGATCCGGGCTTATTGGATTACACTTCCGGAATGGTACTTGGCACAATAAAAAGATGGTTTGCAGCAAATACAAACTCCGGTGATCAAACAGGAATATTCCCTCTTGGAGTTGGTAGCGATTTTCGCCCGGTAGTTGTTGAGTATTCAACAGCACCAACAGTTGGAGGCACTTTAACTGCAAGTTTTGTCGAATCGCCTATGGGCTGGCAAAACTCTGGAAACAGTCCAACAATTGCAACTATTGGCAGTTGTGATGCTTTTTCGGTAACGAATTACAGCGATCAGGGATATTGGCAAATAGATGATGCTGATGGTTTGTCTGGTGGTGTTTACGATATTTCACTTTATGCCAATGGTTTTACAATAATAAACGACATTTGTCAATTAACAGCACTCAAACGAGTTGGAGCCGGTCTGTGGGAGAGCGTTGGGGAACATCAACAACCAAATGCTACAGGAGATCACGGTCTGCAAATAAAAAGACGTTTGGTTAGTGGCTGGAGTAACTGGGGCTTAGCTTCCGGGAAAGACAATGTTCTGCCGGTTGAGTTGATTGAGTTTACACACGAGTGTTATCCAAACCAGACAAATATTTTATGGACAACAGCATCCGAAAAAAACAACATGCTTTTTGAATTAGAAAAATCGTTTGACGCTTCTAACTGGAAATCTATTGCTAAGGTAGAAGGTGCAGGAAATTCAAACACAAAAATGCATTACAGTTTTACCGATCAAGCTTCTTTTAATTCAGGCAATCTTGTTTACTATCGCATAAAGCAAATCGATTTTGATGGTACTTATTCGTACTCCAATACAATTAGCACAAATTGTGATTCCGAAATAGAACCTTTTAGCGTATATCCTAATCCAAATAATGGTAGTTTTAAAATCACAACAAATAATCCACAAAACAGAATCAAAATAATTGAAACTTCAGGGAAAATATTATTCGATCAAGTTAATAACGATAAGTACGAAATAGAAATCGAAGGCTTAGATCTAAACCCTGGTGTTTACTTCCTCAATATAATATTTGACAATACGACATTTACGAAGAAAATTGTAGTTAGCCCTTAAAAAAAAGCCCTCAAAAAATTGAGGGCTTAACTAGTTTTGTATTTATTAGTTCGATAATCCAAATCTTTTAAAATCTGTAACAGTAAGACCAGCTTCTTGCTTTTTAAGATAATCTGCAACAGAAATTTTACCTTCTTGTACAAACTCTTGATTAAGCAAAGTACTCTCTTTAAAGAATTTTTGAAGTTTTCCTTGAGCGATTTTATCAAGAAGTTCTTCAGCTTTTCCTTCCAATCTTGCTTGTTCGCGACCTATTTCTAATTCCTTGTCAATAATATCTTGAGGAACAGAATCTTTATCAACAGCTGCAGGATTCATTGCAGCAACTTGCATTGCGATATTCATTCCGATTTTAGGATCTACTACTTTATTAAGCCCTACCAAAGTTGCTAGTTTGTTACCCATATGAATATATGCAGCAACTTGAGCAGCTTCAAGTATTTCGTAACAAGCAATTTCCATTTTTTCGCCAGTAACACCACTTCTTTCGATAACTAAATCGCCAATACTTTGTCCATTAATTTGAATAGCTTTAAGCTCTTCAAGATTTGCAGGAAGATTATTAGCAGCAGCATCAAGAATTGTATTAGCAAGTGCGACAAAATCGTCGTTTTTAGCAACAAAATCTGTTTCACAATTAAGAGCTATCATAACACCAACGGTATCATTTTTTACAGTTTTTGCAATAACTGCACCTTCAGAAGCTTCTCTATCAGCTCTTTTATTTGCAATTGCAAGACCTTTTTCTCTGATAAGTTCTTTAGCTCTTTCGAAATCGCCGTCAGCTTCAACTAAAGCTTTTTTGCAGTCCATCATTCCTGCACCGGTCATTTTTCTGAGTTTTGCTACATCAGCAGCACTTATATTTGCCATTTTTTTTTGTTTTTTGTTATATAATCTAATTATTCTGAATCACTTTCATCCACATCATTGTTTGCTTTTGCTATGGATTTTCTTGCTCTTGTTCTTTTTGGAGCATCTTCGTTAGCCTCTTGATTATCGCCTTTTTCTGCAACAACATCTTTTTCTGCGCTACGTTCTGCAAGGCCTTCTTTAATAGCTTGACACATAGTGTTTACTATTAGTTGAATTGATTTTGATGCATCGTCGTTTGCAGGAATTGGATAATCTATAGGTTTAGGATCTGAATTAGTGTCCACCATTGCAAAAACCGGAATACCTAATCTAAGAGCTTCTCTAACAGCAATTTTTTCTTTCATCACATCAACAACAAATAAAGCTGCTGGTAATCTCGAAAGGTCAGCAATAGAACCTAAGTTTTTCTCCATATTAGCTCTTTGACGAGTAATCTGAAGTCTTTCTCTTTTCGACATTGTAGCCATTGTACCGTCAGCTTGCATTTTATCGATGGTTGTCATCTTTTTTACAGCTTTACGGATAGTTGGGAAGTTTGTAAGCATCCCACCTGGCCAACGCTCTGTTACATAAGGCATATTTACCTTAGATACTTCCTCGGCAACTATGTCTTTAGCTTGTTTTTTTGTAGCAACAAAAAGAATTTTTCTTCCTGATTTTGCAATATTTTTCATTGCATTTGCAGCTTCGTCGATTTTTACAACAGTTTTGTGCAAATCAATAATGTGGATTCCGTTACGCTCCATAAAAATGTAAGGAGCCATAGAAGGATTCCATTTACGTTTTAGGTGACCAAAGTGTACACCTGCATCAAGTAATTGATCAAAATTTAATCTTGGCATTTTTTAATTTTTTAAGTTTACTTTCTGTAGTAACAATTGTATGGTAGGTTTGTAAAAAAACAATCCATACAATTTAGATACTAAACTCGATTTATAATTCACTAAAATATTAACGTTTACTGAACTGGAATTTTTTACGGGCTTTCTTTTGTCCCGGTTTTTTCCTTTCAACAACTCTTGGATCACGTGTTAAAAATCCCATAGGTTTAAGACTTGCACGATAATCAGGATCAACTTTTAAAAGTGCTCTTGAAATACCTAAACGCAATGCCTCAGCTTGTCCTTTGATACCACCACCATCGAGATTTGCTTTAACGTCGTATTCGCCTAGTTTGTCTAAAGTTAAAAATGGCTGCTTAACAATATATTGCAATTGCAAAACTGGAAAGTAGTCTTCCATTTTTCTGTTATTTACTGTAATATTTCCTTTTCCTGCGCTCAGATATACTCTGGCTACAGCTGCCTTTCTACGGCCTATTGCATTAAATACTTCCATAATGCTTATTTAATTGTATTTAAGTCCAACTTAACCGGCTTTTGAGCTTCTTGTTTGTGCTCTGATCCGGCATACACATATAAATTCCTGAATAAATCTGCTCCCAAACGATTTTTTGGCAACATACCCTTAATGGCTTTCTCAACCACTCTGCCTGGGTGTTTGCTTAACATTTCTTCAGGATTTGTCTTCTTTTGTCCTCCTGGATAACCTGAGTGACTGATATAAACTTTGTCGGTAAGTTTTTTACCTGTCAAACGGATTTTGTCAGCATTGATAATAATAACATTATCACCGCAATCAACGTGAGGAGTAAAATCAGGCTTATGCTTACCTCTTAGCACAAAGGCTACCTTTGACGCCAAACGACCAAGCACCTCATTTTCTGCATCCACAACAAACCACTGCTTGTTAACAGTTTCTTTGTTTGCTGATATTGTTCTGTACTTTAATGTTTTCACTACTTTAAATTTTTAATTGTTAAATATTAATTTAACCCTGTGGCTGGATGACCAAACGGACTGCAAAAATAATACTTTTTAATAAAAAACAAGATTTTTTAAACAATTAATTCTTTAAACCCTAAAGAACTTCAAAACTCCGCAATACCAACTAACACACAAACATAAACCGGAATATATCAAAAAGTTTTTTTCTCCACTAATTGCTTTTATACCAAAAATCACATCTTATTGACTGACAATTTATTAGATATTTCATCTTCGAATCAAGGCAATATTGCTAACTAGTATTTTAGAGAAACAGTTTTTGTATTACTCGAAAATTTTCCTTATCTCCCCCACAAACAATTTTCGAGTTACTCGAAAATTTTCCTCTTCCTCAAAACAATTTTCGAGTTTCTCGAAAATTTTCCTTATATTTTCTTTTATCTTTGCAAAACAATTTTGAAATTAAAACAGTTAATATTGTCTAAAACATTTTAATTATGAGATTTACAAACACTTCGAACCCGGTTTTAACAAACAAAGCCTTTCAAGTAGAGGCAGGCAATCAAACAATGACTGTTTCAAGCGCTATAAACAAAACTATTGTTCTATTCTTAATTCTTGTTGCTACTGCAAGTATATCATGGCGACTTACTGCAGGTGGCAGCGACTTAGTTTACAGTTTACTTTGGCCTTCCGCAATTTTGGGTTTTGGAATTGCATTGGTAACAATTTTTGCAAAAAAATACTCTGCCATAACCGCACCGCTATACGCAGCTGTCGAAGGATTTTTCCTTGGGGCCATCTCAATGGTGTATAATTTTGTTTACCCAGGAATAATTATTCAGGCAGTTTTACTCACTATGGGAATAATGGGTGTAATGCTTTTTGCTTACAAAACCGGTGTAATTAAAGTTACTCAAAAGTTTAGAACGGGCGTACTAGTTGCTACTGGTGGCATTGCTATTGTTTATTTGATTTCATTCGTAATGAACATGTTTGGAGCACAAATGCCTTATATACATGATGGCGGAATTATTGGAATAGGTATAAGCCTTTTTATTGTTATAATTGCTGCTCTTAACTTGGTTCTCGACTTTAGCTTTATCGACGAGGTGGCAAAATCAGGAGCTCCAAAATACATGGAATGGTATTCAGCTTTCGGTCTTATGGTTACATTGATATGGCTATATCTCGAAATATTTAGACTACTTGGAAAAATAAGAAACTAAATCGAAAATGGTAACAATCAAAAACTACGGAAAGTCTTTTAATAAAGACTTTTTCGACATTGCATTAAACATTTATAAAGATGATAAAAACTGGGTTTGTCCACCAAATAGGGAAATAAAAAACATTTTTAGTAAAGAATCTAATCAGTTGCTTAAAAATGGTGATTATACAATAATCATAGCATATAAAAACAATATCCCGTCAGGTAGATTGATTGCATTTTGGACAACTGAAAAATCAAAAAAAAGACATCCTTACTCAGGCGGAATAGCTTTTTTCGAGTGCATAAACTCTACAGAAATCTCAAATATGCTTTTATCTGAAGCTGTTAAATGGTTAAAAAATCAAGACATTGAAGCAGTTGATGCGATTACTATTCCCGGCGAAAATTATAATCATTGGGGAATACTAATTGATGGTTTTACCAAACAAGGTTTTGGAATGCCCTACAATAAACCATATTATATAAAATTATTCGAAGAGTTTGGATTTAACGAATACTTCAGACAATACTCCTATCATGTCGATCTCACAAAAGAATTTCCCGATAGACATGTTCGATATGCAAATCACATTATCGAGTCCGGAGAGTTTGAGTTTAAACATCTTAAAATGAGTGAATCGGATGCCTTTGTCGAAGACGTTTTAATAATTTTTAATGATGTTTGGTCGCAATTTCATGCCGATCACAACATTGTTAAAAAAGAATATGTAGAAAAAATGTTTCAAGACCTTAAATATGTTGCTAACGAAAAATTTATTTGGTTCGCTTATAAAGATAAGTATCCAATAGGAATGACAATTGCCTTACCGGACATCAATCAGATTATTGGTAGTTTTAAAGGTCGATTAAACATTTTCAACAAGATTAAACTCGTAAATAACATCAAAAAAGTAAAAAGAGCCAGACTTTTAGCATTTGGTGTTCACCCCGAAAATCACAGCTCTGGAGTTGCTCAGGGATTATATGTAAAAATGGCCGAAAGCATGATATCTGAAGGGATAACAGAACTCGAAATGTCGTGGGTTGGGGATTACAATCCTAAAGTCAACAGAGTTTACAAACATCTTGGCAATTCTGTTTTAGCGAAAACTCACGCCACGATGCGATACATTATAAATAAAAACTATACTTTTGAACGTTTCACAAATCAATAAAATATGGAATTTTACAACTTTCTAAACGATTATAGCGAAGGAGCTCATCCAAAAATTTTGGACGAACTAAAAAATACAAACTATAAACAACAGCAAGGATATGGCGATGATGATTATTGCAAAGAAGCAGCCGAACTCATAAAAACAGAAATCGGGAACAAGGATGCAGACATTCATTTTGTTTCGGGAGGAACACAAGCAAATATGTTATGCACATCGGCATTTTTAAAACCATACGAATCGATTATTGCACCTAAAACTGCTCACATCGAGATACACGAAGCCGGGGCAATCGAATTTGCCGGACATAAAATTAATACTGTTGAGGCACATGATGGAAAAATTTTGCCTGCACAAATACAAGAAATGGTGGAATTTCATTACGACGAGCACATGGTAGTCCCTCGTTTAGTTTTTATTTCCAACACAACTGAACTGGGTACTGTTTACAAAAAAAGCGAGTTGCAAGAAATCTCTAAAATGTGCAAAAAACATGGTTTGTATTTATATATTGATGGAGCCAGACTTGGAGCTGCATTAACGTCTGAGCAAAACGATTTAAGTTTGAAAGACTTAAACACTTATGCCGATGCATACTATATTGGAGGAACAAAAAACGGAGCACTTATTGGTGAGGCAATTGTAATAAACAATCCTGCTTTAAAAGAAAGATTTAGATATAACATGAAACAAAAAGGAGCGCTGATTGCAAAAGGCAGAATTATTGGCATTCAGTTTAAAAATTTGTTTACAGACGGCTTATATTATCAACTAGCAAAACATGCCAATCTCATGGCTGCAAAAATGGCAAAAGGACTGGCAGAAAAAAATATTAAATTTTTTGTCCCGTCAGAATCTAATCAGATATTTCCAATACTATCAAAAGAACTAATCGGGAAATTAGAAAAAGATTTTGGCTTTTATATCTGGACAAAATACGACGACAAATCGTCTGTAGTCAGACTTGTCTGCTCGTGGGCAACAAGCGAAGAGGCTGTTGAAGAGTTTTTGAACAAACTATAAAAACCTATGCAAACACTTATTAAAAACGCACTTATAGTTAACGAAGGAGAACGCAAAAAGTGTGATCTGCTTATTGTTGATGATAAAATTGTTAAGATTGCTGACATCGGGAACATCGCAAATATAGCTGACACGATTATCGATGCCGAGGGGCTTTGGCTTCTGCCGGGAATTATCGACGACCAGGTGCATTTTCGAGAACCCGGAATGACCCAAAAAGGCGATATTTATTCCGAATCACGTGCAGCTGCCGCAGGAGGAGTTACTTCATTCATGGAAATGCCAAACACAAATCCATCAACCACAAGTATTGAACTGCTTAACCAAAAATTCGATATCGCATCAAAAAATTCGCTAGTAAATTTCTCGTTTTTTATCGGAGCAACAAACGAAAACATTGATGTAATTAAAAAAATCAATATCACCGAAGTTGCAGGCGTAAAAATGTTTCTGGGTTCTTCAACAGGAAATCTTCTTGTGGACGACAATAACGCAATTGAACAAATTCTAGCCAACTCTCCCATAATTGTTGCAGCTCATTGCGAAGATGACAACATCATCAATCAAAATCTAACAAATTTTAAAAATAAGTATGGAGATGACATTCCAATTAAATTTCATCCGGAAATAAGATCAGAAGAAGCTTGCTATTCAAGCTCCTCAAATGCCGTAAAAATTGCTAAAAAAACAGGAGGAAAACTACACATTTTCCATCTAAGTACCGCAAAAGAACTCGAATTATTGTCAGATTTACCAATCAATGAGAAAAATATTACATCCGAAGTTTGTGTTCATCATTTATGGTTTAACGATAATGATTATGAGAAATATGGGACAAAAATAAAATGGAATCCGTCAATAAAAAAAGAAAGCGACCGATTAGCATTAATTCAGGCCTTAAAAGATGGAAAAATTGACATTGTTGCAACAGACCATGCACCACACACCAAAGAAGAAAAAGAAAATAATTACACAAAAGCACCTTCGGGTGGTCCAATGGTTCAACACTCGTTGCAGGTAATGCTCGAATTATCCAAGCAAGGTTATTTTTCCCCCGAAGATGTAGTAAAATGGATGTGTCACAATCCGGCAAAACTCTACAAAATAGATGGCAGAGGATATATTCGCGAAAACTATTTTGCTGATTTAGTTTTAGTCGATCCAAATACAGATGAAATAGTAACCCAAGATAATATTTTTTATAAATGCAGATGGTCGCCTCTGGAAGGGACAAAACTGTCGCATCAAATCAAAACTACTTTTGTTAATGGTAAGATAGTTTTTAATAATGGCAAAATTTTTGATAACATTGCAGCCGGTAAAAAACTTAAGTTCAACAGATAATAAAAAGCAGACACATGAAAATATTATTATTTCTGACAGCCATTTTATGGTCTATAATTTCTTTTTCGCAGGTAAACCGCATCATTTTTGACGAAGCTAAAAATCAGGAAATCCTTTATGGCGAGTGCACACCCGATGCATTTTTGCAGGGTGAATTTGGAGCTTGGTTTAACGAAGAATACGAGAATTACGAAGTCGCCGACATACACTTTAACCCAAATTACACAATTCCTTTCGACAGTGTTTATGTCTTTTTAGGCACTTGGTGTGGAGATACAAAACGAGAATTACCCAGATTTTGCAAAATAATGGATCACGAGTATTTTAAAGGAACAATGGTAAGATATTTTGCTTTCGACGGAGCCAAACACAACGACATCATCGACAGCGAGGAATATTACGTACAATTTTTACCAACATTTGTATTTTACTACAAAGGCAACGAACTTTGCAGAATTGTCGAAACACCAAAAGACAGCCTCGAAGAAGACATAATGGACTTATTGAGCAGAGTACAGGATTTGTAAAAAAGTGATGACTTTAGCAATAAATTAAAGAACTCGGTAATTGTAAAAAATTAACGTCTCGATTTTCCTATAATATTTCTATATTTGCACCAAACAACTACATCATGCACATCGAAGAAATACGTGATTATTGCCTATCAAAACCTGCTGTAACTGAATGTTTTCCATTTGACGAAGACACTTTGGTTTTTAAAGTTGCCGGAAAAATGTTTGCTCTTTCTGCATTAGAAAAGTCGGCAAATATTGTTCTTAAATGTGATCCAGAAAGAGCTATCCGATTACGCGAAGAATTTCCCGAAATAGAAGGTGCTTATCACATGAACAAAACAATGTGGAATCAAATATCACTAAATGGTGCTGTCCCAAAAAACTTGATTATTGAACTAATCGACCACTCCTATTCTTTAGTTGTAGAAAAAATGCCCAAAAAACTTAGGGCTGAGAACAGAATATAAGGCTAAAGTTTTAAACAGTGTCTTAAAAAACGAGCATTAGTTTGAGAAGTAATAACAAATTTGTGAGTGAAAGTGACTAATGAGTAACAGTAACTACAAAGCTCCTTGAAAAACACATATTCCCCGTAAATAGTGTAGTCAGACAACAATTATTACAAGATAAAAGTGTAAAGATAATACATTTAATTCACGAATAAATTGTATCTATTGTCGTTTATTACGTGAAAGTTATGTATATTTGTGAATAAAAACTCGCATTTATGAAAAGAGAAGCACTGAATAATCTGATAAAATGGAAAAATAGTAGCACTCGTAAGCCCTTAATTGTAAGAGGAGCAAGACAGGTTGGGAAGACATGGCTGTTGAAAAAATTTGGAAAGACACAGTATGATAAATTTGTGTATGTGAATTTCGAGGCTACTCCTTCTTTAAAGGAGTTATTTAAAGCCGATTTGAATGTTGAGCGTATTGTCTCCGTTTTGGAAATACATTCAGGTATCAAAATCACTCCTGATGATACACTAATAATTTTCGACGAAATTCAAGAAGCTCCCTCGGGTTTAACTTCCTTAAAATATTTTTGTGAGGATGCCCCCGAGTTTCATATTGTAGCTGCAGGCTCTTTATTAGGTTTGTCTATGCCTAACAAGTCTTCGTTTCCGGTAGGAAAAGTGGATTTTCTGGATTTGAACCCAATGTCTTTTCTTGAGTTCTTGACTGCACTTGGAAAAGAAAAATTGTCAGATGCAATTCGTAATCAATCATGGGCAATTATTGATATTTTCCATGAAGAGCTTATAATGTATTTGAAAACTTATTATTACGTAGGCGGCATGCCTGAAGTTGTTCAAAATTATATTGACAATAAGGACTTGGAAGATGTGAGGTTGATTCAACAAAGAATTCTAAATGCTTATGAAGCTGATTTTTCTATACATGCTCCTGTCGAAACGGTGCCCAGAATTCGCATGGTTTGGCAGAGTATTCCAATGCAATTAGCAAAAGAGAATAAAAAATTTATTTATGGTGCAATTAGGAATGGTGCTAGAGCAAAAGATTTTGAGCTTGCTATTCAATGGCTTGTTGATGCCGGTGTACTTCTTAAAGTAAACCGAGTATCAAAACCGGAATTGCCAATTAAAGCTTTTCGAGATGCAAGTGCTTTTAAATTGTATTTACATGATGTGGGTATGCTTTCAGCCATGGTAAAGCTTGACCCAAAAGCACTTATTCAGGGAACTGAATTATTTTTGCAGTTTAAAGGCGCACTTACTGAACAGTATGTTTGTGAACAATTACAAAATATTAAAAACTCGGAAATAGGATATTGGACGAATGATAGAAGTACCTCGGAAATTGATTTTATCTTACAGTCAAATGCAGACGTAATTCCGATAGAGGTAAAAGCGAATACCAATCTAAAATCAAAGAGCTTCAAGCTTTTTTGTGAGAAATATCAACCCAAAAATGCAACCCGAATTTCTTTGTCAAAATATAAACAACAAAGTTGGATGACCAACATTCCTTTATATGCAGTGGGTGTGGGCTTGAAGCACTCACTCTGATGTGGCTCCAAAATGGCTATTATTGGAAAGTGCTCAATGCTTTTTATTCCTTTTTTCTCCATTAATCGGATAATTATTGTCATTTTTGCAAAAAATTAAATTATGCACAGATCGGGTTTTGTAAATATTATTGGCAATCCAAATGTTGGTAAGTCAACGCTCATGAATGAACTTGTAGGTGAAAGAATTTCGATTATCACAAACAAATCACAAACCACAAGACATAGAATTTTGGGTATTGTTAGTGGAGACGATTTTCAAATTATCTATAGCGATACTCCGGGAATAATAAAGCCACACTATAAACTTCAAGAGAAGATGATGAATGGTGTTGTTTCCTCGTTCGAAGATGCAGACGTTTTTCTATATGTTACTGATGTAGTAGAAACTCCAGATAAAAACATTGAGTACATCGAGAAACTTAGAAATGTAAAAGTCCCGGTACTATGCCTCATAAATAAAATTGATCTTGCTAAACCTGATCAAATTTTAGAGCTTGAAGCTTTTTGGAAACAGAATCTCCCAAACGCCGAAATATTCCTAATTTCTGCCTTACACAAAACAAATACAGATATACTTTTTGAAAAGATATTTTCTCTCCTTCCCGAAGGACCTGCATGGTTTCCAAAAGATCAACTTACCGACAAAACCGAAAGGTTTATAGTGTCGGAAATCATGCGTGAAAAAATCTTAAAAAATTATCAAAAAGAAATCCCCTATGCATGCGAAGTTGTAGTTGAAGAGTTTAAAGAGGAACCCAACATTATTAAAATAAAAGTTGTGGTAGTGGTTGAGCGTCCAAGCCAAAAAGGAATAATTATAGGACATAAAGGAAGTTCACTTAAACGAGTTGCAACTCATGCACGCGAAGATATGGAAAAGTTTTTTGGCAAAAAGATTTTTGTAGAAGTTTTTGTGAAAGTCAAAAAAGATTGGCGAGATAACGACTTTAATTTACGTGATTTTGGGTATGTGTAAAAAACTACTGACGTAATAAATAAATATTACAAATCAAATCTAAGTTTCGCTCTTTTATATATTGAGAAAAAAGCTCTAAAAACCTCTATTTTAGCATTTTACTTGTTCTATCAGCTACAGTTCGGCTTCGCTTACCGCATCGCATTAGAACAAACGAACAATCGAATTACGAATTACGAATTTATGGAATTATAACTAAGATTAACTTTTTTGTATCACTGTTGTCCGATAAAAAATTCATAGACATCCTTAATACGTTGATATATCTCGTCCCTAACGGGACTTTTTGATTAGTAGCTTACTTTTTATTTTACCAATATCTCGCGCCTAAAGGCGCTGTCCCGTTAGG
>JAFGVU010000190.1 GCA_016937855.1 Bacteroidales bacterium
GCCTCAAAGCCTCGCGCTGAGCTGAGTCGAAGTGTGAAGTGTGCCAGACTTTTTAGCTACGCTGAGGACTGCGTCGTTCAGTAGCCCATAACTAGTCTAATGTTTTTATGAGTTATAAATTTACTATACTCAACCGGGACAGGATTTTATATTTATAAAATAGTAGATTTTTGACTAATCGATGAAGAATTTCTTTGAATAGCAGTAGCTATGGAAATAAATTGTGCGATGCATTGCGATGCATTGCGATGCATTGAGCTTAGTCGAAATGAAGAAGAGTAGGTGTAAAAGATAAGGTTTATATTACAAAATCCTATGGCGGTTGAGTATTATCTACGCTGGTATAATGCCGATGATAAAATTGTTTAGTCAAATTGAGCATAGCGAAATTAGCTTCGCTGAGCTTGCCACTGAAAAAGTGTCTGCAGTTGGACTATTACAAGTTTACAATCGGATAATTCAATATGGCGGTTGAGTATATATTGGGTTTACAGAGCTTGCGTTCGTAAAGGTTATACAGATTTATCAGAGGTTTACGAGAATTCGGAACAGATAATAAATTGTCATGTGAAAGCAATTATTGCTATTTAATGTCATTTGTTTGATTTTATTTAGTATATATTTGTAATATAAGTAATTTTGGGTGTAATGTGTTTTTTATTTTACAATAATTATTCTCGGTTGATAGTATTAAGTCCAACAGTATATGCGTAAGTTGAGCAAGGTATAAATGTGAGATTTATTTTGCTAATGGTTTTTACATCATGAAAATTAATTGTAGTTACTAAAGCTTGTGATAAACCATTATCTGTGCAAAAACTTAGTAAACTTTTTAGTTTTGTTGGTTCATTAATATATTTATCGCTCCATTTTATTTCAAGAGCCCAAGTAGGAATCAAATTATTGCTCAATCCAACCATATCGACTTCTCCTCTACTCCACCTAGCATAATATGGAGTGAAATTTTGTCTATGCATCCATTGTGAGAAAACAGCGGTTTCTGCCATAGCTCCCATAAATTCGTCAGTTGAATCGATTGGTGAAAACAAAGCACTTCTTAATGCAGGGTTGGTCAAGTAAATTTTAAAAAAATTATCTCGCTTAAATCTTTTTCCAGATTGATCAATTCTCTTAACAATTCTAATAAGAAATGCAGCTTCTAAATATGCTAAATATTTTTTTATCGTATTCTTTGGTGAACCTGATTGTTTGCTTAAGGTTTCTAAAGAAAACTCCTGTCCTGAATTATATGCAATGCTTGTAAACAAAGTATTTAAATCCTGAACATCTGCTATGCCGTACAAACTTGGCAAATCACGCAACAAGACCTTATCCACAACATCTTGACGGATAAATCTATCAGGATTCTTACGAATAGCTTCAGAGAAAATCGCTTCCGGATAACCACCAATATTAATATATTCTACAAATAATTTATTAAATCGTTTGATATCAGAACTCTCAAAAAATGACACTGTGTTATCGCCCCAAGGTAATTCCACAGGCTTTACCAAATAACCTAGATTCTGCATATTTATAAATTCATAAAAAGTAATTGGTGGAAGCATAAAATCGCTAAAACGACCAGCACCACTTTCTATACTTTTATATTGCAAAGCTGCAGCAGCCGAACCAGAAACAACAAATTTATTATTTCGATAACTATCAACTAAAGATTTTAGGTGAACATCCCAGTTCTTTAAATATTGAATTTCATCAAAAATCACATACCAATCACTTACATCTTGGACGTTACCAATTGCTTCGCGGGCATATTCAAATATTTTATCTAATCCAATATTATTATAAATAGGATTTTCGATTGTAACAAAAATTATTTTGCGTGCGTCGATTCCTTGATTTAATAAATTTCGAACCCAATGATACAACATTACAGTTTTACCAATTCTTCTAGGTCCCATAAGAACAACAGCACGAGTAACAGAAACATCATTTGCAAGATTTTTAAATCTATTAAAATATGCTCTCTCAGGCATTTCCGAATAAAATGGATCAATCTCATTTGTTAACCACCAAGGATTCTCAAATCGTATTCTATCTAAAACTTGTGATTTTGCAACATCTTTTATCATAAAATTTACTATTTAGCACAAATATACACAATTAGAATCAATAATTTGACTTAATATTGCATTTATTTTGTATTATAAGCAATTATGCTTATAATATGTTTCTTATTTGACAATAATTATTATTTCTCTGATTCACTGTTGAGTATTCAGTTAAAGCATAAAATTTCTCAATCCTCTATCATATTATTAGTTCACCAAAAATAGCATTTTGTTTATTTGTAATCCCGACACTGATTTATTCTTGTCGTGTTTGCAAACATTAAGCCTATCCAGGCTTTTTAGGATATTTTAAAAATACCACGTTTTTAAAGATTTAATTTTTTGTCAATATCTAAGTGTATTCTTACAATAATTATGTAATTTTGACCAATAAATACATAAGATTATGATTCCATTTTCGCCACCAAGAATAGATGATAAAATTATCAACGAAGTTGTTGATACATTAAAGTCTGGCTGGATTACTACAGGACCAAAAACTAAACTGTTTGAGAAAAAACTTGCCGAATATACAGGAGCAAAATCGTGCTTGTGTCTTAACTCTGCAACCGCTGGTTTGGAACTGATGTTGCGTTGGTTTGGAGTCGAAAAGGGCGACGAAGTTATTGTTCCGGCTTATACATATTGTGCTACTGCTAATGTGGTGATTCATTGTGGAGCAACACCTGTTATGGTTGATGTCGAAAAAGATAGTTTTAATATTGATGTCGAAAAACTTAAGCAGGCTATCACGCCCAGAACAAAAGCTATAATTCCTGTGGATATGGCCGGATGGCTATGTGATTACAATAAAATCAATAACATTGTTAATTCACCCGTAATAACGAAATTATTTACTCCCAAAAATGAAATTCAGAAGCAATTAGGACGTATTCTCGTGATGGCTGATGCAGCACATTCTCTTGGAGCAATCTGTGATGGGAAAAAAAGTGGTGTTCTTGCGGATGTATCGGTATTTTCATTTCATGCAGTTAAAAATTTGACAACCTCAGAAGGCGGAGCAATTGCGTTAAATCTGCCAGCACAATTTGATAATGAAGAATTGTACAAATTCCTGTGCGTACTTGGGTTACATGGTCAAAATAAGGATGCGCTCGCAAAAACAAAAGGTAATTGGAAGTATGATGTAATCACTGCAGGTTTTAAGGTAAATATGACTGATATTCAGGCTGCTATGGGTTTAGTAGAGCTTGAGCGATATGATGATGATACACTGAAAAAACGAAGGTATATATTCGATTATTATGCTAAGGAGTTTTCAGGAAATGATAAATTTGTTTTACCCATATACGATCAGACTAATAAAACTTCATCCTATCATGTGTTTTTACTTAGAGTTAAAGATATCTCAGAAGATCAACGAGACGAAATAATCCGTAGAATTGTCGAAAAGGGAGTGTCGGTTAATGTTCATTTCCAGCCATTGCCAATGTTGTCTTTTTATAAGTCACTGGGTTACGATATAAAAGACTATCCTCAAGCTTATGATAATTTTAAAGCTGAAATTAGTTTGCCTGTTTTTTATGATCTTACCAATGAGCAACTTCAAACAATTGTAAATGCTATAAAAACGTCAGTCGACGAGGTTTTGTAATAAATGAAAAGGTTATTCGATATCTGTTTTTCTTTTTTCGGATTAGTATTTCTTTTTCCTTGGCTGCTTTTAATTTCAATTATAATTGTGTTGGATTCTAAAGGAGGAGTGTTTTACCGGCAAGTGAGAGTTGGAAAAAATAGTAAGGATTTTAAAATATTTAAATTTCGGACTATGAGGCCTAATTCCGACAAAGCCGGCTTATTAACTGTTGGTTCAAGAGATAACAGGGTTACAAAAGTTGGATATTTTTTAAGAAAGTATAAACTCGACGAGCTACCTCAATTGATTAATGTTTTAGTCGGAGATATGAGTTTTGTTGGTCCTCGCCCCGAAGTGCGTAAGTATGTGGATATGTACGATGCCGAACAACTTAAAGTGATTACTGTAAAGCCTGGAATTACCGACTACGCATCAATTGAGTATAGCAATGAAAACGATTTGCTGGCAAAATCAGATAATCCCGAAAAAACTTATATTGAAGAAGTTATGCCTGCAAAATTGAAACTAAATCTTAAATATATTGAGGAAGCCGGACTAGCAACAGATGTAAAAATTATTTTTAAAACAATTGGAAAAATATTATAGCTACAAAAAATACTAAATACAACAAAAAGTAACCGGTAAGGTGGCTGAGGGTTTTGTTGCTCGAAATTTTTCTGAAAGCGCTTAATGTTTTATTTGAAAATCCCAATCACTTATTACTGGCAACA
>JAFGVU010000030.1 GCA_016937855.1 Bacteroidales bacterium
CCCCATTTCGGATGGCTAAAACCCCATTTCGGAAAGTGGATGAAAAAAAGCTTTGAAGGTTTGAGAATCGGTTCTAACTTGTGGTCGAGATGTTAATTTAAAGGTGACCCGCCTGTCAGGGTGCAAACATAAATGATGAAAAATGAAAAAAATTAAAGTTGCATTATTCGGGCTGCTTGCCTCCTTTGTGATCTGTCAAGTGACACATTTTGATGTGCTTGTAGACGATGTGAGTCTTTTGAGTTGTCAACTAATAGCATCAGCTCAAGCCGAGGGAAGCGGAAGCTCATCAGGAGATCTTGAATGCTATGCTAATGTTAGTGATACTTTTTTTAATGCTAAACCTTATGTCCGCTGTAATGTTTTAGTTCGTTGCTCAGATTGTTACGGTAAAAATCCTCAGGATAAATCTACTTGCCGTAAATAGTTGAATTTTAATCACGTGTCCTGGCATGTTAAAATGTTAGGACACTTAATATTGAATAACATGAATCGAACGTTTATTTCATTTTTACTCATAGTAACGAGTCTGTTTTGCGGATGTAAAAAGCATCAAGTTCCGAGTGTTAAAATTATTGAAGATAAAGAGCCCAAAGCATTATTGATATCAAAAAAACAGAAAATTGAAGTTGAATGTTTATTGCCAATTATGATTTTGGCTATTGGAGATAAGCTGGTGATATATAATGAGGTGGAAAAAGATGTATTCAGTGTGTTCGGTCTTGATGATTATGCACTTCTATATCAATTTGGGAGTTCAGGTAAAGGTCCTGAAGAATATCAGTTTATAGATAGAAATACTATCCGAGAATATAAAGGAGATTTGACTCTGTTAGATCGATATAGATTTAAGAAGATTAATTTAGGCACCAAGAATATGAATGTTGTTTCTTCCACTTTGATACCTGCAAAAATTGTAGATCTTTCTGGTTTTACTTTAATTGATGATAGTTTGTTTGTTGTGGACAATCGAAGTATTAAAACGAATGATGAAATTTTCGTCCAATCATTGTTGAACCCTGACAAAAAAGTAGCCATCAGTACTTATCCATATTTTAACGAAAAAATAAATTGCGACCAAGTTGAAAGAGAAAACATAACAAGAAAAAGTATGGCATCCCGACGAAGTGATGGTCGCATTTGTCTCTTGTATACACATATGCACCGGATAAAAATTTTTACAAAGTCTGGTGAAATGATCAATAACGTGTCTGTTGGTCCCCTTTTAGCAGTGGCGGACGATTTTGATGTGGAAAGTGCTAAATTATTTACGGGGCAGGTATGTGTGACTGATAATTACATTTATGGATTGAATATTAATGCTAAAGAAGATGAGTTGTTTTTAGGAAAGAACAAAACACCATTTTTAGAAATATGGGATTGGGATGGCAATTTAATCAATGTTTATGCTCTTGATGAAGAAATCCTTGGTTTTTGTGTTTCTGAAGAAAACAAAAAAATTTATGCAACAACATTAAACTATACGAATCAAATTTTAATTTATGACCTACCTAAATTTTAAACACTGCAAATATGTTACTGTAATAGTTGTGTTCGTGGTAGTGATTGGATGTGAGTATGTTAATAATGGTAAGCGTTTGATAAAACTGTCTCGAACCCCGATTAAAATTGAGTATCCCTTAAAACGTTACGACCTTGAAAATAAATGGACGCGTTATGAGTGCAATAGTAAGTATAAAGTAATTGTCTATATTGATATAACTTGCAGTACATGTATTGAAACATTAATAGATTGGAAACGATTTATGCAAAAAAAATGCGATTGGGATATAGAATATTTATTTTACGTTGGGTCGACAGATGTTGAATTTCTATCAGAATTTTTGAAAGAAATTGAGTTCAATTACCCAATAATAATCGATGAAGGGAATATGTTCCTTAAAAGTAATGCAAGTGCGATTGAAGAAAATGTGAGTGCAAAAATTATATGGCTCATTAATGCCGAGAATAAAGTTATAATTAGTGGTGATCCAATAAATAATAAACGAATATTAAAGGCATATGAATCGGTATTCCAAAAATAGGTGAAGTATAGTAAAAGGGTTCTATGTACATGGTAAAGATGGTTAAATTTTCGAAAGCCAATGAGGCATTCTTGTGAAAATGAGATAAATCTAGATGTTCAGCAACATACAGGATGTTCTCCCGTTTTTTATGCCAAACACGGATGCCAAATGCATTGAAATTTTGTCATGGACATAGAGAAAAATACTTATTTTAGAGCCATTAACCAAAAAATGAATTCAATGTATTCATTTGAACCAAAATACCACTTAATGAAACACCTATTAAACCTACTCATCCCAGTTATTTTGCTTGGGTGTGGAACGAAGAAGGCCGAGGAGGCCCAAGCCGAAAACATACCAGCCTAAAGCCTATTTCACGAATCCTACGGGCAAATTTTCCTTATTTTACATACCTAGAAGTTCTGTTTTTACAAATTCTGAAAAAGGCAAAAAAGCCCTTTCGCAAGCTGAGACCCCCCTTTCGGATGGCTAAACCCCCCCTTTCGGAAAGTGGATGAAAAAAGCTTGGAGGTTATGAAAATCGGTTCTAACTTGTCGTCGAAAATGTAAAGAAATGCAACGAGCTAAACCAATGGAATAAGATTTACAGTTTCAAGATTTTGGAAAGAATCCTTTTATTTAGTAAGCAGCATGTAAACGGTCTAGCGAATTTACCGATATCAAAAACATTCGCAAAAATATCAGTATCATGAAAAAAATTATTCTAGTGTTAGGCCTAGGTATTTTGGCTACAACAATGTTTTTAAACACATCAACATCGAAGAGTAATCGTTGCAAAATCGATTTAATCTCTTTATCGAAAATTGCAAAGGCGAATTCCGAAGGGGGTAGTGGCTATTCTTGTACCGTAGAAACTAATTGCAATGAATTGGTGGGTTCTGGTAAAATTTCTTGTACAGGAGTGAAATCCTGTTCGCGTGGAGCCCTTTGGGTTAAGTGTGACGGAAACAAAACTGAGTGTTAAATTTGATTTGGGATTATTGAGAGCATCTCAATATCCCAAATCGTAAAAATAGATCACATGAAAAAAAAGATTTGTATTAGTCTGATTTTTATCTTATTTATTACATCGTGTAAGCAATCGGGTAAACAATTGCTTGTTCGAGATTTAGATAAAAACAATTCAATTAGACAATTAAGCGACTCAACTTTTTTTTCTGATATTCGATCGATTTTCTATCATGAAAACAAGTTCTTTGTTGCAGAGTATAATCGCGATAATATTTTGATCTTGCAAAATGATCTCGAATTGGTAAGATCACTTGGGTGTAAAGGTAAGGGACCTGGAGAGCTTTTGGGAGCATCGCATTTATTTGTACGGCAAGATTCAATTTTTATTATAAATGATGGTAAAAGGACTATCGAAATATTTGATTACTACGGTTACTTGGCAACAATAGATGCGCCACAGGAACTAAATCTTAGTTCCGACATTCGATTTTGTATGTATAAAAACAATGTATTGTTGTCGAATCCCAATTCGAATTGCAGTATGTCAAAGTTTTCTTTCA
>JAFGVU010000191.1 GCA_016937855.1 Bacteroidales bacterium
CAATAAATTATATTTGGATGCAGACAATGGTGGAGTAGAAATAGGATCATCAACAAATCAAGTAACATTCTGGTATGCAGGAAATTACAATAAAATTATTGCCGGAGACGTTATTTCTAATGGTAGAATAGGGATTGGTACTAATGCGCCGCAATACTTATTAGATGTACGAGGAACCGCCCATTTTTTTGAAGTGCGAGTAAACACAGATTCGTGGCCTGATTTCGTTTTTGCCGACAACTACAAAACACCCGATTTAGTGGAACTGGAAAAGTTTATAAAAACCAATCGTCATTTACCCGGAGTGCCAAGCGAAGCCGAAGTAATAAAAAATGGCGTAGATTTAGGCGAAATGAATAAGGTTCTACTACAAAAAGTTGAGGAGTTAACCTTGATAATAATTGAGCAGGATAAAGCAATAACAAGACAAAACGAGAGAATAAACAAGCTCGAAACACAAACAAGAAACTAAAGCCATGAAAACAACAAAACTTATATTCTCTTTGCTGGCTTTAGTATTTGCTGTAGGAATTTCCTTTGCACAAGACGATGTATATTACAATCCTGATAATCAACAAACTAAAGGCAAAAGAGAAAAACGTGAAAAAACAAATAATCGAAAAATAAATACCGGTTATGTTTTTATTGATGGGAAGTATGTGGAGCCGCCGTATAAGGTGAGAATTAAAGATGGGAATTTGTATATAAATAAAATACAGGCGTGCACTCAAAAAGTGTATTTTGACAATTTGAAACCTAAAAATGTTTTTCGCGTAGGTTATCCACCTTGTATTTCAAAAGATTCGGACTGGGAAGCAAGGAATAATTGTAAAATAAACGGTACTGATATTTCTTATGACCAAATGATGAAAAAATATTATTTACAAGAATTTAGCGCTGAGATTGCATATGATAGCATAATTAATTATTATAGACATTATCCAAATGTAGAATCATTTGAGGAATTTGAAGAGTTAAATGAGGGGGTTTACAAAATAATCTGTCATAATGGTAACGAAGTCCTATATCAATTCAGCAGAGATAACTTTATGAAAAAATATGGTGAAGAAAAATCTAATAAGTCTCTTGATGTTGTGGGAATGTATCTGGATATATCTAAACACACTTTGAAAAATGGATATGCATTATTTTTTGACTCTAACCGCCCTGTTGATCAAAATAGTTTTATGTCAGAAAACGATATGTTATATATTTGCAAGACCGATACTATTGACAGCCTAAGAATGGCAAAAATCATTAAGCCTTATTCAAAAAATAATAATATTATCAAGCATGTACTAGAGGAATATAAAAACAATGATGTCTTTTTTAAAAGAATTGAAAAAAATCAAAAATAAGAGTAACGAAACAATTTGTTTGCTTATATTTTCGATTTTTCTACAGCTTTTTTCCAGCCTGAGTACATTTCATTACGCACATTTTCTGACATTTTTGGCATAAAACTGCTTTCGACTTTTCGCTTTAGTTTTATATCCTCTACAGAACAAAAACCTGCACCAACAGCAGCCAAAAAAGCGGCACCAAGTGCTGTTGATTCAACCATATCGGGTCGTGTAACCTCTATATCTAGAATGTCGGATTGAAATTGTAACAAAAAATTGTTTGCCGACGCCCCACCATCTACATTAAGATTCTGAATAGATATTTGCGAATCACTCTCCATAGCTTGCAAAACATCCTTTGTCTGATATGCCATCGACTCAAGACTAGCTCTTACAATATGTCGATAATCTGCCGCTCCTGTCAGACCACAAATTATCCCTCTTGCATTCATATTCCAATATGGAGCACCTAATCCGGCAAAAGCCGGCACAAAATATACACCTGCCGAGCTATCCACTTCATTCGCAATTTGTTGAGTTTCGGCAGCAGTTTCAATTATACGCAACTTGTCTCTCAACCATTGAACAGAAGCTCCTGCAATAAAAACACTTCCCTCTAAAGCATAAGTAACTTCATCATTTAGTCCCCATGCAATTGTGGTAATAAGTCCGGATTTACTTTCTACAGCATTTTGTCCGGTATTCATTAACATAAAACAACCTGTACCATAAGTATTTTTTACACTCCCCTGCTCAAAACAAGTTTGCCCAAACAAAGCAGCCTGCTGATCTCCGGCAATCCCGGACAGCAATATTTCGTTAGGACAAAATACACCTTTACTAATAAAACCATACTTTTCGGCAGAGTTTCTTACTGTTGGCAAGATACTTTCCGGAATATCGAAATATTCGAGTATTTTTTTATCCCAACACATGTTATGGATATTGTAAAGCATTGTCCGAGAGGCGTTTGAGACATCTGTGATATGCAAATTACCACCAGAAAGGTTCCAGATTAGCCAAGTATCAATTGTTCCAAATAAAATTTGATTTTTTTCTGCCTTTTCTCTAATTCCGGGAACATTTTCGAGTATCCATTTAATCTTTGTTGCCGAGAAATACGAGTCAATAATTAAGCCTGTAGTCTTATTTATGTATTCTGCAATTGGATGGTTTTTAATATTTTCACATAACTCAGATGTTCTTTTATCCTGCCATACAATAGCATTATAAACAGGTTTACCTGTAATTTTATCCCACACAACTGTAGTCTCACGTTGATTTGTAATTCCGGCAGAAATAATTTCGGAGCTATCTATTCCCAAACGAGAAATTAGTTTACGGACAACAAAAACCTGAGTTTCGCGAATTTCGGTAGCATCTTGCTCAACCCAACCCGGTTTAGGAAAAATCTGAGTCGTTTCCGATTGTTCAATTCCTAACACATTAAAGTCGGCATCGAATAAAATTGCACGTGAGCTGGTTGTTCCCTGATCGAGAGAAAGAAAATATTTATTTGCCATCGGCTATAAGTTTTTCTATCAGTTCTAAGATATCACTATAGACTTCGGATTTGTTGGTTTCGTTTAAGATTTCATGTCGCGCACCGGGATATAATTTATACTCTACATTTTTTATACCGGCCGATTTGTAAAAGTTAACAGCTTTAATAACACCTTTTCCTTTATCTCCAACCGGATCGTCGGCACCGGAAAAGAAAAACATTGGTAATTCCTTATTGATTTTTTTTGCAAGTTTTAGCTTATTAAGACTAAGCAATCCCGCAAAAAAACTGCGATAAAACGAACATGAAAATATTCCGCCACAAAATGGATCAGCGATATATTCGTCAACGATTTTTTGATCTCTTGTCAGCCATTGAAAAGGCTTGTCGTATCCTTTATTAAAACTCCCAAAGGACATTTTGTCGAGGAGTTTAGATTCTTTTGCAGGTCCACTAAAAAAACATTGCAACCCAGCAATCCAATAAGCAATTCGCAATAATAAACTTGGGTTGCTTCCACTTCCGGTTAATATTGCTGCTTTTAAATCGGTGCTGTAAGTGGTAAGGAAAGTACGAGTAAGAAATGAGCCCATACTATGCCCCAGAATAAATACAGGCACTCCGGGATAATTCTTAGCACTAATATCATTTAGTGTTTTAAGATCATCAACAATTGTACACCATGTCTTTTTTTCGGGCCAAACACCATACTCTTCTGGAGCATAAACATTTCTTCCATGCCCACGATGATCTGATGCATAAACAGCTCCTCCGTTTTTAACAAGAAAACCTGCAAAATCAGCATATCGCTCAGAGTGTTCAGCCATACCATGTACTATCTGTACAACGAATCTAACTTTTCCTCCTTCTGGAAGAAATTCGTTATAAAAAATAGTACTCCCATCAGGAGCTTTAAACCAGTTTTCAATTATTCTCATAAAGCAGCTTAAAATAACATCTACAAACTTATAAATTTATTTTGAATAAATCATAAAAATTTTTGAGTTGATAATGTTTAACAACAGAATACATTTCTTGCCATAAGGAATCGTTAATTGGCACTCCATTTTCTTTTCTATCAAGATAACTGATATACTCTTTTTCGCCAGCAGTATAAATCCTGTCTTGCCCTGGCATTTTTTCTGAGTTTCTCAAGTCGCGCAAAATGTTCCCGGTAATCTTTTTAAACTCAGGCAAGTCGATAAAATTCTCGATATTTATTGCAATAAAGAAATGTCCTAGGCGGTATGGTACTTTTTTACCATTTTCGAAGCCAAGCAAAGCTTTCATAAATCCACCGCCCTGTAAGGCTGCGGATAATATCTCGACAACAGTAGCATAACCATACCCTTTATAACCTGCGGTGTCCTCACCTACTCCGCCAAGTGGTGTTAGTGCAGCATTTCCGGCCACTAAATCTTTTAATACTTCCTGGGCATTTGTTTTGGAATTGCCGTCTTTATCGATTACCCAACCTTTTGGGAGCTCTTTTCCATTTTTTGCATAATATTCGAACTTTCCTCTTTGCGAAACAGATGTTGCACAATCTAAAAAGAAAGGAAATTCCTCATCGCTTGGCATAACAAATGTCAAAGGATTTGTACCCAACATATTTTCGACACCAAAAGTTGGTGCAATAGATGGTCGTGCATTTGTTCCGGTAATTCCAATCATTCCGGCATTAGCTGCCATAAGACCATAATACCCGGCAATACCGTAATGTGAGCTATTTCGAACAGCAACCATACCCATTCCGTAGGTTTTTGCCTTGTCGATACACATTTGCATTGCTTGCTTTGAAACAACATGTCCCATACCGTTATTTGCATCCAAAACAGCTGTTGTAAAACTTTCGCGAATTACATCAACTTTTGTTTCAGGATTTAAAATTCCGTCAGCAATTCTATCGAGGTAAATTGGCTTTAAACGATTTATTCCGTGTGAGTCAATACCTAATTTATCAGCTTCGAGTAATACCTCTGAAACTATCGCAGCATCATCTGATGGGACTCCGGCTGCCATCAAGGCCTCCTTCGAGAAACTATAAAGGGTGTCAAAATCTAAATATTTCATGTCTTTTTTTTACAAAGTTAATAAAAGATTTTTGAGAGCCATAATCAATGAAATTTTTGTATCACTTTTGTCATGCTTCGAGTCTCCGCAGCACTTGTGATTTTTGAGTTTTGATTAAGCACAACAAACGATCCAAAAATTGTTTTCGAGCGCAGATTATTTTTTGATGTTCGGGCGCGAATCCGATAGCTATCGGATCGCGTTCGAAATTCAAAAAATGAATTAACCCGCATTATGTGTTAGGACTATTCCTAAACATTTGCCTTTGAGCTTACAGAATAAATATATCTAACGATATTTTTATGTAAACTTCAAATCATTAAAGTTGAAAAACTAAATCCAGCTCTGAAAGCGGTGCACTGCACGCACTGAGGCAAGGTTGATGAGCTTGTCAAACCATCGAAGGGAGCGGAATTAAAAGTTTACATAGCTCGATGAAATTTGAGCTTCTATTTAGCAAAATGAATTAAAAAACTCCTGCTTTCGACACTGGGACACCTATTTGAACATTCGATGC
>JAFGVU010000192.1 GCA_016937855.1 Bacteroidales bacterium
ACTATCCCGTCTGGGATAGCTGTGTATTATCAACTAAAATCAAAACAATATTCACATTTTTCCCTTAGGTTAACGGCTATGGATAGCTATCGGGGCTCCTGCGACTTAAAATGCACTCCCGCCTAGCGGGAAACCTTCTGCAACAGCGGTGCACTCCCGCATAGCGGGAAGCAAGCAAGCTCCAATTCATTGATGACATTTCTACCTTGGTTTCTCACCCCTTGGAGGGAGCTTACAGGGGCCTCACAAAGAAAATCCTGCCTTCCACAAAGATTTTCCAACCCTTCACACATTTTATTATGTTTTGATGAATGGCTTTGTAAAATTAGGAGGCTTTGAACCAGGAGGATGCACAGGCATGACCGCTGCCAGCAGTAGCGAGAAGAAATGAATCACCGAAACGGATTCAAAGCTCTGTTTAGCTGAACATAAAAAAGCAATAACATGTTACAAAGTGGAGTGTGTTTACGAGTTGCAACAAGGCTAAAAACCCACTGCAACTAAATGAGCTATCTTGATTTGATTTTGTATTTTTGGTGAAAGTATTGATTATGAATAAAAAAATTCAAAATATCGAGATATATCAAAGACTAGTTGATTCAATAGGGATTACAATTGAAATCAAGATTTGGCAAAGGATTCAGCAAGAGCAACATTTATTTAATGAGGCAATTTTATTTGAAATATCAAATTTTCCAGTCAGTGACTGGAAAATTGACTTGGACTCATTATGCTGAATTACTGGCTGTTTCAGACGACCATGCCAGAAGTTTTTATGAAAAACAAGCAGTTTGTGAGAACTGGAGTGTACGAGAATTGAAAAGACAAATAAGTTCATCATTATTTGAGAGATTGGCTTTGAGTCAGGATAAAAGCGGAGTTCTGAAACTCTCAGAGAAAGGGCTTATAGTATCAGAGCCAAAAGATATTGTAAAAGACCCATACGTGCTTGAATTTCTCCAGATTCCTGAAGAGTACAGAATGACAGAAAGTAAGTTGGAACAAAAAATCATCGACCACCTTCAAACATTTCTGCTTCAATTAGGAAAAGGTTTTTCTTTTGTCGGCAGACAATATCGATTAACGTTGGACAATGACCATTACTATGTAGATTTGGTTTTTTATCACAGAATTCTTAAGTGCTTCGTGTTAATTGACCTGAAAACAAAACACGTTAAGCATCAGGATATTGGGCAAATGAATATGTACTTGAATTATTTCAAATCTGAGGAAAATACCGAAGGAGATAATCCACCAATAGGAATAGTTTTAGGCGCTGATAAAAATGACATATTAGTGGAATATGCAATTGGTGGAATTTCAAATAATATTTTTGTTTCAAAGTATCAGTTATACTTACCTGACAGAAAAGTATTAGAACAAAAAGTAAAAGAATTGATAACGAAATAGAGCCCAACTGGCAACAGCAAAGTATATGTCAATTGCCGTTTTTCGCTCTGATTATGAAACCTACTGCGCCGCTTCAACCTTGCTGTGGCTCGATAGGAATGCAGCTCGCAATCGGCATCACAAACATCCCGGCGAGCGTATCTGTGGAAGTTCCCTGATGGCAAGCATCCGTCCGGTTTTGCATACCGGGCACAGGCAGTGATTGAATCCCGTGAGCCTTTCAAGGCGTTCAATCCATGTTTCGGGCGGCTTTTGCTGCCCCACATTGGCCTGTTCAAGGATGCTAAAACCGGATTTCTTTCTCATTCTCAGTATTTTTTATGGTTAAATGCACTGATTTTAAGAAGAATCCCGTATTTTTAAACAGCTATCCGTCAGCTGGCGGATTTAGTTAAACACGGCAAATAAGTAATGGTGGGTTTTGTGAGTTGCCTAGTGCAGTACTTTTATTGTAGTTTCTGCCTCGGTTGATATTGACTCGCTCCGAAAACCGCCACTACTCATTTGACCAACGTTAACATTTATTATGAGCTGTCCGGAATAAATTGACAAATTTACTTCAATACAGAATTTTGAAATGATGAGAAATATTAAATACATCTTTTATTCAGGATTCATATTTTTCCTTCAAGGTTGTTATATTGTATCACCCCAAGTGTCACCTTTAGTAGTATTAGATAAAAAAGGAGATTTACAAGCAGACATGGGAATATCTATTAGCTCTCAAAAAATATCTGCATTAGGTGGATATGCTAGTTGTGCTTACGCGGTTACAGACAATTCATTTATCCAGTTTTCAACGAGTAAAATTATAACCAAAGATTTTGAGTATAATGCAATGATTGGGCAAGATTTCAACTTCGATAGTATCAATAAATTTGGAATAGGTATAGGGTACAAATACTCTGATATATCATCATCGACAACAGAATCTACCTCCCTCGATAATATCTGGACATTTGATTGGGACGGAAAGTATAGACTTCCATACACAAAATTGCAATGGATTAACAAAAGAAATAAAATTACTTTTGGACTAGGCACTAGCATTGGAATCTTTATGCCCAACTTATATAAAGAGGACAGATTAATTAATGATAATGGTTTATATATCGAACCTTCTTTTTCATTTATAATACCAAGACATAACAGAAGACTTGATTTTGCACTAAACTCATCTTATTTGTTTATATTATCAATGGACAGCAACATAGACAACCTGATCGACTATAATAAAATAAGCTATAATAAATTTATTGTGGGGATCGGTTTATATTATCGTTTTAACATCAATTCAATGTTTGAAAATAATTTTTAATAACAACCGCTAATAAATAGGAATCTGAGCGGTCTGCAACACCCATTGATGATTCCCGGTTGAACGTTAGCAATTTTTGCCCGGGCTATGCACTGAAAGAACAATTTTAGGGTTTTTAATTGAAAATCAGGGAGTATTGCGGGTGTTTTTTTTTGAATATAATGTAGCTTTTAAAGCGCTGCAACGATGAAAATAGAGAAAATTATAACAAACAAAAA
>JAFGVU010000193.1 GCA_016937855.1 Bacteroidales bacterium
ACTGCCTCTAATTTAAATATTTATATCCAAACTGCAAATTTTTTTTAGTGTAATGTAAAACTTTTTTAACTTCGTAAAGTAGAATTACAAACTTTGCTAAATTCCTTTGTGTGATTAGTAATTATTATGTTCATTTCACCCACTTTTTTATTTCACAAATCTAATTCAAAAATAAAACAAATATCCCTTATTAGGATTTGTAATCTAAAAAAAAACGTCAACACCTTAAAAGCTCAAAAACATCTTATTTTTTCAAATTCTCAATTCTTTTTAGCAACGGAGGATGCGAATAATTCAAAAAGACATGAACCGGATGTGGTGTAAGATTGCTTAAATTATTTACAGATAGTTTTTTAAGTCCACTTATCAATTCTTCTCCAAGACCTTGATTTTTAGCAAAATTATCAGCCTCAAATTCATTTTTTCTCGATGAAATGTTCATAATCAAGCCAGTTATCATTGAAATTGGTGTGTACAAAATAGCAAAAGCAATTAATGCAATATGAAATTTTATTCCTTCAACTCCCAAGGCTTCGGAAATTTGAGGATAACTTACAAATAAGGAAAATAAATAAAGTGTAACACCTGTGTTAAAAACTGAAACAATTACTCCTTTTATTGTATGCTTTTTTTCGTAATGTCCAATTTCATGCGCAAGTACAGCAACTATTTCATTTACAGTCATTTGTTCAATTAAAGTATCGTATAAAACAATTCTTTTTTTAGGACCTAAACCTGAAAAATATGCGTTTGCTTTTGTTGAACGTTTTGAGCCGTCAATTTGAAAGATATTTTTAAGTTCAAATCCTGTATTTTGAGCAAAATTTTCAATTGCAGTTCTCAATTCTCCTTCGGGCAAAGGTGTTTGTTTGTTAAATAATGGAACAATCAAGTTGGAATAAAACATTGCAATAAAAATTGAAATAAAACTTATTGCAATCCATGCGTAAATCCAAAACATTTCCTGAGTGAGAGAATAAAAATATATTAATAACGCTAAAACACCGGCACCAAATAAAATTGATAAAAACAAACCTTTTATTTTATCAGAAATAAATATTTTGGGAGTAGTTTTATTAAATCCGAATTTTTTTTCAATGACAAATGTGTCATAAATTTCAAAAGGAAGATTAATTATTCCATTTGCAATGAACAAAATTCCAAAGAACACCAAAGCAATTTTTATCATTCCATTTCCAACTTCTTGTGTTGCAATTTTGTCAACAAAAGCAAACCCGTCAAAAAAAATCATCCCTAAAATAACAATTAAAGAAAAAGTTCCTGTAATTAGGGAAAATCTGGTATTTGTTCGAGTATAATTTTGAGATTTTGCGTATTTTTCAGCATCATAAAACTCCAACATTACGTCAGGAAGCTGAGGTTTTAATGATTTAATATTCAAATAACTGATAAGAGTAGATAATAAATAATTTAACAAAATAATTGCAATTATTACGAAAAACCATGTGTTGTGCATAACTATAATTTATAAAATAAAATTCCCTGCAAAAATATAAAATTAAAGTGTTAAATTTTCGTTTTTTTTAAGTAATGTTTTTTTTCTTTAAATTAGCGTTTTATTTACAAAATCAGTTGGTATAATTTTGATTTTTTTGTGCAACTTTTATCCTACTTTGAGTGTCTTAAACAATAGATGATACAATAATTTTAACAAATTAAAAATGAAGCGATTAACTCCTTTTATATTTTTCATATTTTTAACGGTTTCCATTTTCGGTCAACTACCTTACTCTGAGAGCTTTGAAACTGATTTAGGCATTTGGACTCAATCTGCTTCCGACGATATGGATTGGATTAGAAATTCCGGACCAACTCCCACGGCTTCTACCGGTCCTGCTGTTGCATCAGACGGTTCTTTTTATATGTATATTGAGGCTACCGGAAATGAAAACCCACCTAAAACTGCATTTTTAGAAGCAAATTTTGATTTTTCGGGAACAAATAATCCTATTTTGTCGTTCGATTACCACATGTGGGGTTCTGGTATTGGAAATTTAAGAGTATACGCATACAATGGTAGTACTTGGACAGAAGTTTGGAATCAATTTAACGACCAAGGAAATTTTTGGCATAACGCTAAAGTTAATTTAAGAAATTATGCTGATAGTTCTAACGTAACTATCCGGTTTATTGCCGAAACTAATTACTCTGAATTAGGAGATATTGCAATAGATAACATAAAAATAAGGGATATTTATTTTGTGAATATTTCTAAAACAGATCTTACTTGTGGAGGATATTCTAATGGAGAAATTGATATTACAATAGCAGGCGGTTTTCCTCCGTATGAATACTCTTACGATGATGGTGATACTTATTTTCCAGATGCTTCTACAAATCACGTTTTTACCGGTTTGCCGGGCGGTGATTATTTAATAAAAGTGAAAGACATTTCAGGATTTGAAATAGCCGGAGGTACAATTAATCTATCCGAACCTGAAACTCCTGATATTACAACAAATAAAGTTAATGTCGGTCCTTGTGCATATAGTCACAATGGCGAAATTGAAATATTTGCAACCGGTTCTTCTGCTCCATTCACATATTCGATAAATGGATTTGCAGGTCCTTTTCAAATTTCGAATAATTTCACAGGTCTGGATACAGGAACTTATGAAATTGCAGTTAAAAACACAAATGGATGTATTGCACTTGGCAATAATGTTTATATTGCTGCTCCTACAGAAATTTTTGTTTTAGATGTTCAACAACAAAATATTCTTACATGCAATGGAGATTGTAATGGAGAATTACAAATTTTTGCCGGAGGGGGAAATACCCCCTTAGATTATTCAATAAATGATGGTGTTAGTTATTCTGGTAATACTTTCTTTTCAGGTTTATGTGCCGGAAATTATAGATTCACAATTCAAGACTCAAAAGGTTGTGTTCAAGTAACTGATTATTACACCCTAACTCAACCAGACGCTCTTACTTTTGTTGATGTTTCAAAGACTGATGTATCAGGATGTTTTGGAGATGACAACGGAATAATTGATGCAGAAGCTACCGGAGGCACAGGAACAATTCAATATTCTATTGATAATGGTTTTTTGTATCAGGATAGCGGTTATTTTGAAAATCTTTCAGCCGGAACTTACCATCTTGTTATAAGAGATACTAAAAATTGTTTTAAAGATTGGGGATTAATAGAAATTTTTCAACCGGACTTATTATTAATTGATTCTGTTGTCGTTCTTAATGTTCAAGGATGTTATGGTGATGCAGACGGAGAAATTCACATCTACACACAAGGCGGAACAGGAACTGTAGATTATTCAATAGACAACGGAACAACTCTTCAGGGCTCGCCTGATTTTCTTCCGGTAGATATTGGATATTACTATCCTTACGTTGTTGATCAAAATGGATGTGAACGCACAGCTCCTTCTGTGCAAATAACACAGCCACTACCTTTGCTGATTTCAGATGTAGTAACCTATGATGTTTCGGATTGTTATGGCAGTAACACAGGAAAAATTCAAATTTTTGCTTCTTTGGGTACTACTCCTTATCAATTTTCAATTGATGGCGGCATGACTTATCAACCTGATTTTACATTTAACACCCTAACAGCTGGAGAATATTATCCTTCTGTTCTAGATGCACATGGTTGCGAAGTTTTTGCAGACACAGTTTATATCAATCAACCCTCTCAAATAATAATTAACGACCAATTTTCTACCGATGTTTCTTGTTTTGAAGGAAGCGACGGATCAATTTTCGTTTCAGCTTCCGGAGGAACAGGAGACATTCATTATTCAATCAATGAAGGAGTTACTTTCCCGTTCATAAACAGCACTATATCTTATCAACCGGAAGGAACTTATATTATTGCTGTTAGAGATGATAATGGATGTATTACCCTTGGAGATACTCTTATTATTACTCAACCGGACTCTTTATCTATTGATTCTGTGACGGTTTTAAATGTTTTGGGTTGTTATGGAGACAGCACAGGAGTTATAACACTGCATGTTTCAGGAGGATCATCCCCCATTGATTACTCTATTGATAACGGACTACACAGCCAAGGAACAAATGTTTTCAACAATTTACCCGCAAAAACCGGATATATTCCATTTGTTGTAGATGCAGGGGGTTGTTATGCTCTTTCAAATCCAATAACAATAGGACAACCACCACAATTAGTTGTTACGAATCAAGATCATACAGATGTTGATACTTGTCACGGCGTTCCGGCTGGTTCTATTGAAATTACAGCTGCTGGTGGCACAGGTACAATATCATATTCAATTGATGGAGGTTTAACTTATGTGGCAAACGGAGGTGTTTTCACAGGATTATATGCCGGAGATTATGATATTTTTGTTAGCGATGCAAACTCTTGTATTTCAGAAGGTTGGCAAGAAAATGTATACGAACCAGACACATTGCTTATTGATAGTCTTTATTTTAAAGATGTTGTTTGTAATGGGCAAGGAAATGGACAAATAAATATCTATGCAAGCGGAGGAATACCTCAGATTATGTACTCAATAAACGGAGGCTTCACTTATTCTCCTTCTTGGCAATTTACAAATCTACCTCCAGGAAACTATAATATTTTAGTTAAGGATTTATACAACTGTCAAGTTTCCGATTTTGTATCACTAATTCAGCCTCCGGTTTTCAATATCGACACAGTTATTTATACCAATGTTGAAACATGCTTTGGAGACAACACAGCAACAATAACAATAGAAGCCAGTGGTGGAGTGCCTGATATTTTATACACATATACTAAAATTGGAGTTACACCAACAACCTTCCAAGCTGGAAATGTTTTTAATAATGTTTTAGCGGGTTCTTATTTTGCAACAGCAAAAGACGCAAATGGATGTGTCCAATCCTCTAGCGCTTTTACAGTAACACAACCAAACCAAGTAACACTTCAAAATTATCATGGAACAGATATTTCTTGCCATGGTCTTGTTAACGGAATGATAAACGTCACAGCTACTGGAGGAGTAGGCGAATATGTGTATTCTATTGATAATGGGAATAACTGGTATGACAACGGAGGTTTATTTACTGATTTACCTGCCGGAAGTTATAATGTTACTGCTGCTGATACTAACGGCTGTGTAGCTAATTTCCCTGTGGTTATTAGCATTCATGAACCACCACAACTTCAAATTTTTAGTATCACAACCTATAATCCTACATGTAATGGATATTCAGATGGACAAATTTCAATTTATTCAATAGGAGGAACAGGTGAATATACTTATGTTTTGAATGATACAATTATTCAGTCACAAGCACTATTTGATTCGCTAGCG
>JAFGVU010000194.1 GCA_016937855.1 Bacteroidales bacterium
ACACGGGGTAAAAAGAAAACCCAACGCAATGTTGGGTTGATACTGGCGGGGCAGTAAACTTCTTAGGTCTATGCCATACAAGAATAGCAATAACAGGGAATTTACAGGGAATCCGAGTTAATAATTCATTATCATTACGAGGATACGCGACATTTATGAGCGAATTTTTGCCCACAACCCTTACATACTAAGCCTCTCAAAACCCAACAAACCCGAATTCCCTAAAAAATTAACAGGGAATTTATTTTGGGTATCAGGGAAATTATATAAAGAACTGTGATTTTATTTTGTATTAGCGCTAAATCGGCATGCAATACAAATACTATACCGTGAGAATAACGGTAATTATATTTTTTATCTTTTCTGCTTATTTTGGATTTCAATATATTTTTTCAATGTATTAACCGCCAATGCCAGGGTTCCAAACTTCTCTTTGTATTCATCTTGTTTGTCTTTGGATGCAAGATCTGGATGATACGATGCGGCAATTTTACGATATTGTTTTGTTAGTGATAGTTCTGGCATAGCTTCGGTCCAATTTATCCCAAAGCTTGCGATAATTTTAAAACATTCGTCCTTTGGGATAAAGTTTACACCCAGTTCTTTTTTTACAGCATCATCAGAATTACTGCCCCAGCCCATGGTTAAGCCATTTACTTTGGTTATTAATTCTGGTGCTTTTTTATAGTGTGAAATATCTTTATAAATTTTGCCATATTTCCGCGCTGCCATATCATCCAAGATATCAATTCTGAATGTTACGTTCCAAATGTTTTTTTTAAACGCATAATGTACATGGCGAAACATTGCTTTGTCTGAAACTTTTTGCAATGTACCATCTGAAAGATTCATATATGTGGCCATATCACTGGCAGAAAACATCAAAAGGTTATATTGTTCAACCTTGCGCCAATTTTCAGGAGACAGCCGTGCCAACCAGAATATTTGATTCCAAAAATCATACCCCAGCGCGGATTCTTTGAAACGTTCAGTACGTTTTGTTTTTTTATCATAACCAAAACAACTTTTATGAATATTTATTTTTTCAGGATTATGCACAAATTCTTTATTTTTAACCCAATCATGTCCAAAGCGTTCTGTATTAAGATACGGGTTCCATATAAGCTTTCGTTCAAATATGTTGTTGTATTGCGTGTCAGACATTTCGGACAGGCGTTGAATCAAATGAACTGGGAAATGTTTGTGAAATTTAGGTAGTTGATCGACTTTTTCAAGTGGAACGGCGCTTAGTGCCCCAATCGAGAAGTCGTGCAACAGTTTGCGTTTTTCGACCACGTCCCAATTGATTTTATAGTCTGTTTTTCTGTTGTGTCGTTTGTTTTTGTGTTCCGGAAAATTACCAGTTACAAGGGCAACAACTTCCGAAATTGTAAGTGGGGTCGATCGGGTTGGTATAAAGCGACAAGTTCTTACTTTATCATCTTTAAAAAGTCCGTGAATTTCAATTTCATCAAGCTGATTGTCGGTCAAATTCGACAACATTCGCATATCACGAAGATTTAATTCCATATCCTGCCATTTGACCATATATGGGTCAATATCAATAACGTACTTTGATAGGTTTTCTGGAATTATCATGCGCAAGACAACTGTTGTTGTATCTCTCGACCCTCTTGGTACATAGTGTATATACAAATTCTCCAAAGTCAATAAATAATTAAAAATTGATAATATAATATATATATATTATAATTTTGACAAAAGAGGTCTTAATTTGTTTAATAATACTGTAAATAAAGAGCCCATCACATTTAACGATGGATTCATTGATCGTAAAGATGGTCACAAAGTTTATTACCATGAATATGGCACCCCAGATGGCACTGCTATCCTTGTCTTTCATGGTGGACCAGGTAATAAAAGCAAACCAAAACATGCTGCAATGTTTGATTTAACAAAATACCATGTTATTTTGTTTGATCAACGTGGTTCTGGAAAATCATCATACAAAAATCGATTTGAAAACAATAATACACAAAACATACTTGGTGACGCCAAGGCAATTTTAGACCAAATCGGAATTAAGAAAGTGAAAATAGTCAGTGAATCATGGGGTTCTGCTCTGGCTCTTTTGTTTGCAGAATTATACCCAGAAGTGGTGTCCGAAATGGTTCTAAATTCCGTATTTTTGGCAAGAAAAAAAGATATCCAATGGATAACAAATGGCACGAAGATATTTTATCCTGATTTATATGATATTATAAAAATTGAACCAGGCGAAGATTTTCTGTCTTGGAACTATAAAAATATTTTTTCGGATGACATTGAAAAACAAAACATTTCCACTAAGAAATTTGGTAGCTATGAAAGAAATTTGGGTAGTTTAAGCCCCGAATTATCGATGGATTATATACCATCCCAAGAGCATCGCGATGGATTCAAATTATATATGCATTTTTTAAATAATTACATGTTTTTGGATGATGATCAGATTTTAAAAAATATTACCAAAATACAAAATATTCCGGTTACAATCATTCAAAATCGCATAGACATGATAACTCCGATGGAAGGGGCATGGGAATTACATCGCGCATTACCAAAATCTAAAATCATAATTGTTGATGATTTAGGTCACGCGACGGATAAGCAACGGGATATTGTAAGACAAATCGCCAAAAATTTATAATAATTTACCAGCAACCCGATGACGTTGGTTCAAAACATTTATTATATCGCTATATACTGAATTTGCATCAATTGCTGTGTTTATCCGCACAGACTCACCCATGTATTCATTAATAAAATCATGAAAATAATATTGATAACGTGTATATATTTCAATAAAGTATTTATCAGACGAATTGACGCGACCCATTGTATTTCTTACGCATTCTTGAACAGAGGTCCCATTAATAAACAGCAATGATACGATATGATTTTCAGGTATTAATCCACTACTATAAAATCGATTTATTATTATATTTTTGAATCTTTCAAATACTTTTTCACCCCTAAAATATAGTGGCTTTTCAATATCCAACTTTATTCTATCTGAGAAATTTAATATCCCTTGTTTTGGATCTAGTTTCACAATCAT
>JAFGVU010000195.1 GCA_016937855.1 Bacteroidales bacterium
AGCTTTTTTTACTAAATGGGCTAAAACCCTTGCACTTAATGTTCTGAAATCACATTTATATAATTGACATTCAATGTGTTAAGTGTTCTTGGCTGCGCCGAGCTAAAGGTTCAGTAGCCCCTAAATAAAAATTGTAGGTCTAAATTGACATTTAAGTAATATTATGCAGGTTAATGGAGATATGATCCACGCTAACGCAATGTTTATCCCGCCCCAACGGGATCCTCGCTTGCTCGGATTTTACTGCGTTGCACTTAACTCCTTTGTCGTTTTTGGTTGTAATCCGACTGTCGTTCTTAATTAAAAATTATATTTTTATAAAAAAATCATACCAGTTGGCGGATTTTAGTTTTTTGGGACTGATTAACTGATTAGCTGATCAACTTTAGCCAGTGGAGAGTAAAATTTTCATATTGTTACTTTGCAAAGATTTCTTACTTTTGTAAATAATATTGAAAAATGATTTGTATGAAGAAAATTTGTATCGTTATTTGTCTTGTAGTGATTGCTAATATTGGATTTTCCCAAATTAAAGTCTTTTCTTTAAATGACACAACTGTTCAGGTTAAAAAGAATTCGCTTATATATTATTTGCCTCAAACTTTTGTTAGTGTAAATGTTGATGTTAAAACTAAACAATTTATACCTGGACCATTTTGCAAATATGCTGAAAAATATTTATCAATAGAGGATGTGAAAGTTAAGTCATTTAAAACTTCTGACATAATTAAAGTTGAACTTAATGAATATAATGTTGTTGATCCTAAAGCAGGTTTTTTTGTAACAGGGAACATTCCAAAAATTTTGTTAGATAACCGGGGTTTAATATCATCATATAATAACACTGATCAAAAACAAAGCAATAAAAATCAGTCCATTTACGAAAACTATCCGGAGTATTTTGATGACAACGAAGTATATTTTACTGACTACAGTGTCAAAAGAAATTTCACAGGGATTACAGATACAACCTACAAGGTAATAGAACTTGATTCAGTATTTCAGAAAATACCGGTTTACAACACTGTAATTACAAGTAAGGACTTTGAGCAAAAGGCAGAAGAAGCTGCCAATTACATTATTAAAATCCGTAAACGTCGGTTTAAATTACAATCGGCACAGTTTGAAAATGAAAAACCTCCCAAAAAAGTCGAATTTTTGGTAAATGAACTCAACGAGTTAGAAAAACAATATCTTGAACTTTTTATTGGGAAAGAAGTAGCTATAATTAATAGTTTCCATTACACATTTAAACCAGCTCAAGGACAAACAAAAGATAGACTTGTCCTTTTTCATTTGTCAGACGAAAATGGAATAAGCGACAAGCAAGGACCCGACACTGAACCTGTTTACCTTAACTATTCGAACTGCGGATTGGTTGATAATCTCCAAGGTTTTTATTCACGGCAATTAAAGCTAAAAGATAAAACAAAAGGATTATACTATCGAATACCAGGACAAGGTTTATTTAGTGTAGAATTTGATAAATCCATTTTATTACAAAAACATTTAACTATCCCTCAATATGGATTAATTAATTATCTGCCGGTAAAAATGTTTAAAAACAAAAACTTGCAAATAATATTTGATGTCGAAAATGGTTCTATTGTAAGAATCTGTAATGAATGACATTATGTTTTAGATATAGTTTTATTTTCGCGGTTTTGGTATTAACCGGGGCAATAGTTCATTCTCAAACTTCTGTTGAAATTTTTAGTCGTAATAACGAGAATAATCCTTATCGTTCAATACTCGACAAACAAATAAGAGATAGTGCTCAGTTGTACCAAGTTCTTAATAATCAAATAGTTGAGTCATTGTCGGAAGGTTATGTCTCTGCTGGATATGACAGTATTGTTGCCGATTCTGCAAAAGTGAAAGCCTATTTTACTTATGGTAGTCGTTTTAAATGGGAGACAGTTAGGTTTGACTTACCTAAGGAATTTAAAAATAGAAGCAAAAATTTTGTCAAACGCAAAGGAGTTTTAGATATTGAGAATCATATTAATACTTTGACAAATACCCTTAAATATGCTGCTGATTTGGGATATCCATTTGCCGAAATAGTAGCAGACTCATTAACTGTTTTTGAGGATAGCATTATCTCTGTAAAATATATTTTAAAAACAGGAGAAAGGTTTTATTTCGATAGTGTACACATTAAAACAGACACTAAAATCAGACAAGGTTATATTGAAAATTACATTGACATTAAGTCGAATCAGATTTTTAATTTAAAAACTGTTGACGAGATTGACGTAAAACTAAAAAATCTAAGTTTTATTGAGCAATCAAGGCCTTTTGAACTAGCATTTGGAGAAAATAGTGCGGATGTTCTATTGTATTTAAAAAAGAAAAAATCAAATAGTTTTAATGGTATGATTGGAATTCTTCCTAATAACAAAACTACTGGAAAATTACTAGTTACAGGCGATGTTAACTTGTTCTTGCTTAACAGTGCCGGTGCGGGGGAGTTGTTCTCATTTCGATGGCAAAAATTTGAGGCGCTAAGCCAAAATTTAAAAACAGAGTTTTCGGTTCCGTATTTATTTAAATCACAATTTGGAGTCGGGGCGAAATTCGACATTGACAAAAAAGATTCAACATATATTAATACCGATTTTACTGCAAGGATTATCTATGGAAATAACATTGCAAACGGCACAGAGTTTTTCTTTCGTCGAAAGACATCATATATCTTAGGAAATGATACATCAATAAACGATAACGGTTTTGCAGGCTATAGCTCTAACTTATTTGGTTTTAGTTATAGATTTAATAAAAACGATAATACATTTAATCCACGAAAAGGAATTTTACTGTATGTTAATTCATCTTTTGGAACTAAACAGACATCTCAAACGGATGGTGTGCCAATGATGTTTCAAAATCTTAGCAATATATCGGTTAGCTATTATATTCCGGTTTTCTCATACATGAGCATAAAAATAAGAAGTTTAACTTCAATGATATATTCCGAAAAAATATTTGACAATGAATTAGATTTAATTGGAGGTCTAAATACAATCAGAGGATTTGATGAACTTTCCATTCCTTCATCTTCGTCTAGCATATTTAGTTCAGAACTACGATACCTATTTGAAGAGCGATCTGCTTTTTTTGTGTTTTACGATTTTGCTTATGCCGAAAAAAGGTTTACAACAGATGATGCCAATAATATTCTGATGGGTATTGGAGCAGGATTAGATTTAAGCACAAATGCAGGTGTGTTTTCTTTGGTATTTGCTGTTGGTAAGCAAAATGACAATCCGTTTTTGTTTAATAGCACTAAAATTCACTTTGGTTATCGAAGCAATTTTTAAAACTCGATTACAGCTAATCGTCTGATAGATAGAGAGTTGAGCGAGTTATGAAATATAACATTATTAGTTTTATATAAACTGTTAATAAAAAATCTTATTAACTCTTATACTTGTGTTACAAAAAGCCGTATTTTTGTGCTAAATTTTATAACTAAAGACTTTGAATTCTATATCAAACAAAAAAATAATTCTTGGAACAAAATATAGATTTGTAAATCATTTGTTCTTTTGGATTGCATATCTCTTATTTAGTGGGATAGTATTTCATTTTGGTACTGCATTCCAGAATTATCATTCGTATATCTCAGCATTTATTATTGATTTTGTTACAATATACATTATTTTACTTATATTTATTCCTAGGTTTATTGAGAAGAAATACTTATTAAAGAAATTTGCATTTTCTCTTTTTGTTGTAGTTTTTATCAATTTATTGATAAATTTTGTTTTACAAAACTATATTTATGGTAATGGAGAGCTTGAATTTTGGAATTGTGTTCGCAGACAATCTCATAGCATTCAACTTTCTGTTGTTTTTATTGCTATTGCCATAGGGATAAAGATTTTCAAATTAAATCAAGAAAATCAAGAGCAGATTCACGAGTTAAAGCAAGCCAAGATCACCTCAGAACTCGATTTTTTAAAGACCCAAATGAATCCACATTTTTTGTTTAATGTCCTTAATAACATATATATACAGACAAGAATAGACCCAAAAAAGTCGGCTGAGATGATTTTAAAGCTTTCCGATTTGTTGCGATATCAACTATATGAATGTTCTCAAGATAAAGTGATGTTAAAGTCGGAAGTTGACTATTTGCAGAACTATGTAGATTTGCAGAAGATGAGAATCGCAAATATTGAGTTAAAATTTGAACAAAATGGTAGTTTTAAAGGTTTAATGATATATCCTTTTATGTTTATACCATTTTTAGAAAATGCTTTTAAACATGGAGTAAATTCTAAGGGTGTTGATAATTTTATTCACATATTTGTTGAAATTGTAGAAAAATATGTTATCTTTGCCGTGAAAAACTCGAAGATTGGTACAAGCCCAGAGTTTAAAAAAAGTAATAGTGGGGGAATAGGCTTAGTAAATATCAAGAGGCGATTAGATTTATTATATAAAGGTAATTACGAACTTAAAATAGAAGATAGAGAAAATTATTACTATGTTAAATTAAAAATAGACTTAAAATGATGAAATGTATAATTGTAGATGACGAGCCTTTAGCACGTGAAGGTATGAAAATGAACATTAGCGAATTATCGAACCTTAATTTGGTTGGTGAGTTCGAAGATGCAAACTCTGCTAACGAGTTTCTTCAAAAAAATGATGTTGACATCATGTTTCTTGATATCGAAATGCCTGGCGTTTCTGGTCTTGAATTTTTGAGAAGCTTAAACAACGCTCCAATGGTTATTCTTACAACTGCTTATCCTCAATATGCTGTAGAAGCATACGAACTTGATGTTGTAGATTATCTGGTTAAACCGGTTAAACTAGACAGATTTATCAAAGCTGTTGCAAAAGCAGAAGAATATATCAAACTTGCTGAAAATACTGCTGTTTTCGAAGCTATCGAAGATGACTTTATTTTTATTAAATCTGAAAGAAAATATGTAAAAATCAGATTTGATGAATTATTATTTATTGAAGGTCTTAAAGACTATGTTATTGTTCACGCAACACATGGTAAATATATGACAGCAATGAATGTAAAAACTATTCACAATAAATTACCAGAAGAAATCTTCTTCAGAGTTAGTAAATCTTTTATTATTAACGTAAATCATATCGATGATATTGATGGAAACTATGTTAATATCAAAGAAAATAGAGTTCCAATTGGTCGCTCATACAGAGATGTTTTCTTGGAGTTTGTTAACAGAAGATTATTAAGAAGATAATTCTAGCCAATCTTATAGAAAAATAGTATCTTTACAGGTACTATTTTTTTTTATGATGAAGACTAACATAAATATTGATTCACTCAACGAAAGAACTGCCGGAGATAGAGATCTTGCATTCGAATTACTCCAAATGCTTAAAAGTGACTATATTAACGAATTAAATGTATTAAACCAGAGTGTCAATCAAAAAGATTATAAAAATATAGCAAATATTTTACACAGAATTAAAAGTTCAGTTGGAACACTTGGATTTGATAACTTAATGGATGAAATTGAGATTGTTGAAAAAAAAGCATTAAATTTTTCTCCATCGGATGATTTATCTATTGAAATTAATCGTATTTTTATCTCATTAAAAAAACATATTGTTGAATTAGAGAAAATATTAAAGACTTAAATTATGGGATTACTAAACAAACTAAAAAACGAATTTATTGACATCATTGAATGGTTAGACCCAACCAATGATACAATTGTGCACCGTTTTGAGAGATATCAAAACGAAATAAAAATGGGAGCAAAGCTTACTGTGAGAGAATCACAGGTTGCTGTTTTTATAAACGAAGGATAAATTGCTGATGTGTTTTCTCCCGGCATGTACACATTAACCACAGAAAACATGCCTATACTTTCTACACTTAAAGGTTGGAAATATGGATTTAATAGTCCTTACAAGGCTGAAGTATATTTTGTAAATACAAAGAAGTTTCTCGACAACAAATGGGGAACTCCAAATCCTGTGATGTTAAGAGATGCAGAATTTGGTCCTGTTAGAATCAGAGCTTTTGGTATTTATGAGTTTAGAGTTAAAGATGCTGCGACTTTTATTAGGGACATTGTAGGAACTGATGGTGATTTTACAACCGAACAAGTTACTAATCAATTACGAAATATAATTGTTACACGCTTTACCGATGCTGTTGCCGAATCCAAAATTCCGGTTTTAGATATGGCAGCAAATTATAACGAATTTTCCGAAGTTATTGGTAAGGTTATTGTTGATGAATATAGTACTTATGGTTTGGAAATGACAAAATTTTTGGTTTCCAACATTAGTCTTCCACCAAATGTTGAAGAAGCACTTGATAAACGCTCCAGTATGGGTATTATTGGCAATATGAATCAATACACACAATTTCAGGCAGCTAATGCAATGGAAGCTGCTGCAACAAACCCTGGCGGAGGCGGAGCTTCCGAAGGAATGGGAATGGGAATGGGACTTGCTATGGCAAACACCATGATGAATAACATGAATCAGGGCAATCAACCACAACAACACCAGCAAGGTGGAGCAGTTCCACCACCAATGCCTCCAGCGTTAACTTTTTTCGCTGTTGTTAACGGACAGCAAGCAGGTCCTTACGATTTAAATACACTTAGGCAATTAGCTTCTAATGGAACGCTTACGAAAGACACTCTCGTTTGGAGAGAAGGTATGGCTAACTGGTCGGCGGCAGGACAAGTTCCTGAGCTTACTCAAGTTTTTGGGGCTACACCTCCACCTGTTCCACCACCACCTCCTGTAACTGGAGTGTAATATTCTTAAACGGGTGAATATCACCCGTTTATTTTTTGTTTGATCAATCTACAGAACTGAATTGATTGCAACATGTTTTTATGTATGGGGTAAAACATTCTTAAAAATGATTTATATCATGCGGAATTTTGAATTTTTATGAAAAAAAATAGGTTTTTTTGTTATTTTTGAAACAAATATATTTTCATTTTGTTAAAAGTGATAGTTTAATTAAATAATATCCGATGAGTAAAACAATTCGAATTCGTAAGGGTTTGGACATCAATCTTAAAGGTGAGGCCGAAAAAGTAATGCTAGATGAAAACTTACCCAATTTGTATGCACTTAAACCCATCGATTTTACTGGTTTGGTTCCTAAACTTCAGTTAAAAGAGGGAGAAAACGTAAAAAAAGGTGAGATAGTTTTTTTCGACAAATATCGTCCTCAAATTGGATTTGCCTCTCCCGTTTCGGGGAATATAAGCAAAGTTGTTAGAGGCGATAAAAGAAAAATGCTCGAGATTATTATCAGTAAAACAGAATCAATAGATTGTGTTAAACACAATATTTCCGATTATGACCTTAATCGGGAAGAGGATATAAAGAAACTTATACTTGTTGCCGGACTTTGGCCATTTATTAAGCAAAGACCATACGGAATAATTGCAAACCCCGAGGATAGTCCTCGCGATATCTTTATTTCGATGTTCGATTCTGCACCTTTGTCACCTGATGTTGAATTTGTGCTAAATGATAAAAAGGAGCAGGTAAATTTCGCTTTGAGTGTATTGCGAAAATTAACAAAAGGGGACTTGTATCTCGGGTTTCGAAAAGATTCAAATTTAGTTTCATTAATAAATAATTCTGCTGATTACAAAATAAACTATTTTTACGGGCCTCATCCTTCTGGTTTACCCGGAGTGCAGATAAATAAAATCGCACCTATTAATAAAGGCGACATTATTTGGACAATTAATCCATGCGATTTAGCAATAATTGGCGATTTTTTACTTACAGGAATATATAATCCAGAAAGAATAATTGCTTTAGCAGGCTCTGAAATTAAAAAACCTGCATATTTTAAAACAATTGCCGGAGCAGATATAAGTGGAGCTTTAAAAGACAATCTAAAAAGTAACAATGTGAGAGTAATTTCAGGAAATGTTTTAACAGGTTCGAATATCTCGCACAGCCAATATTTGGGTTTTTATGATAGTTTGGTAACAGTTATCCCTGAGGGAAACGAACACGAGATGTTTGGATGGGCAATGCCGGGGTTAAATAAACTAAGTATGTCGCAGACATTTTTGTCTAGTTTATTGCCGAAGAAAAAGTTTGTTGCTAACACTAATTTGCATGGAGGTCACAGAGCTTATGTTGTAACAGGACAATACGAAAAAGTGTGCCCAATAGATATTTATCCTCAGTTGCTGATTAAGGCTATTTTAGCTGAAGATATCGACAAGATGGAGCAAATGGGAATATATGAAATTATTGAGGAAGACCTTGCGTTATGTGAATTCGCTTGCACATCAAAAACCGATGTTCAGGATATTATTCGTAAAGGTTTAGATATTATGATTAAAGAAATGTCGTAAAATACTATAATATGAAGTTTCTAAGAAAAAGAATAGATAAAATTAAACCTCATTTTGAGGAGGGAGGACGGTTTTATTTCCTTCATTCAGTTTTTGATGGTTTTGAGACGTTTTTATATGTACCCGATCATGTTACAAAAAAAGGTGCACATATTCGCGATGCTATCGACATGAAAAGAACGATGATTATCGTTGTGGCGGCTTTAGCTCCTGCTATTTTGTTTGGGATATATAATACAGGATTACAGCACTTTATTGCAACAGGTCAGGAACAAGATTTTTGGCCAATGATTGTTTATGGGTTGATGAAAGTAATTCCACTAATTGCGGTAAGCTACATTGTCGGTTTAGGTATTGAGTTTGCGTTTGCTCAAATTCGAAAACACGAAATAAACGAAGGTTTTCTTGTATCAGGAATGCTTATACCACTAATTGTGCCAGCAGATACTCCATTATGGATGCTTGCTTTAGCTACCGCTTTTGCTGTTATTATTGGGAAAGAGGTCTTTGGTGGAACAGGTATGAACATCTTAAATCCTGCTCTTACAGCTCGTGCATTCTTGTTTTTTGCATATCCATCGTGGATGTCCGGAGACAAAGTTTGGGTAAGTGGAATGATGAACGGCGAAGGGATTATTGATGGCTATTCTGGTGCAACTTTACTTGCTCAATCTGCGGCAGGTGCTGGCGAATTTGTTAACGGATTAGGTGAGAAAATTGGTCACATGGAAATGTTTATTGGGACAATTCCTGGATCGGTTGGAGAAACATCTGTATTAGCAATACTAATTGGTGCAATTATTTTGTTAGTGTCGGGTATAGGTTCATGGAGAATCATGCTTTCTACATTAGTTGGTGGAGTGCTAATGGGGCTATTACTTAATGCTTTTGCGGTTAATCCTGCAATGGAAGTCCCATGGTTCGAGCATCTTATGATTGGTGGTTTTGCATTTGGTTTGGTATTTATGGCAACCGATCCTGTTACTGCTGCTCAAACTAACAGAGGCAAGTATATTTATGGTTTTTTAATTGGATTCCTTGCGATACTAATCAGAGTACTTAATCCTGCTTATCCCGAAGGGATGATGCTTGCTATTTTATTAATGAATGTTTTTGCTCCTCTGATTGATCACATGGTTGTACAGCAAAACATTAAGAAAAGACTTAAACGTTCTGTTTCATCAGTAAAATCTTAATAATTATGGATAGGAATAGTAATAAATATACTTTTATTTATGCGATTGTAATGGTAGTGGTGGTTGCAACTGTACTTACACTAATCGCAGTTACATTGCAGCCACGACAAAAGAAAAACGTTGAGCTCGAAAAAAAGAAGAATATCCTTTCTGCTTTAAATATTGAAAGTACAACTGATGATGTAGAGCAAAAATACGATAAGTATATTGTCGAAAACTATGCCATTAGCACTAAAGGAGAAAAACTCGAAGATATAGATGCTTTTAATGTTATTCTTAAAAAAGAGCTTAAAAAATCTGAGAATGAGCAAGCTTGGCCTGTTTATGTTGCCAATACAGATAATGATGGACTTAAATATATTTTCCCTCTTTATGGTGTTGGTCTTTGGGGACCAATTTGGGGTTATATAGCTCTTAACGAAGATCTGAATACTGTTTATGGTGTAAATTTCGACCATAAATCAGAAACTCCAGGACTAGGAGCCGAAATAAATACAAAAGAGTTTCAGTCTCAATTTGTTGAAAAGCAAATATTTAATGATAATCACGAGTTTGTATCAATTTCTGTGATAAAAACAGGAGCAGAAGGTAATAAACATGCTGTTGATGCTATTTCGGGAGGGACAATTACTTCTAATGGTCTTGACGATATGATTGGCAACTGTTTGAGTGCTTATTTAAGTTATATTGAAAAAAATAAAAAGTAAAAAATATGTTATCCGGTAAACATTTAAAACTACTGACCGATCCAATAAACAAAAACAATCCTATTACTGTACAGGTTTTAGGTATATGTTCGGCTTTGGCGGTTACAGTTAAGTTAGAACCTGCGGTTGTTATGTCACTTAGTGTTATTTTTGTGATGTCGATGTCTAATGTTGTAATTTCCTTATTGCGAAATACAATCCCAAAGCGAATTAGAATTATTGTTCAGTTGGTTGTGGTAGCAGCATTAGTAATTATTGTTGACCAATTTCTGAAAGCCTACGTTTTTGATGTAAGCAAGCAATTGTCGGTTTTTGTAGGATTGATTATTACTAATTGTATAATTATGGGACGTCTTGAGGCATTTGCTTTAGCAAACTCTCCGGGAAAAAGCTTTCTTGATGGAGTTGGAAATGGAGCAGGATACGGTGCAATATTAATAATTGTCGCATTCTTTAGAGAATTATTCGGTAGTGGTACAATCTGGAATATTCAGGTCATTCCGCAATCGTTTTATGATATTGGATATGCAAACAATGGACTGATGATTTTGCCTCCTATGGCATTGGTAGTGGTAGGTATCATTATTTGGGTGCAACGTGCTCGTAATCGCGAACTAATAGAGGAGTAAAACTATGGAAAATCTTATAAATATTTTCGTAAAATCAATCTTTATTGATAATATGGTATTTGCCTATTTTTTAGGTATGTGCTCTTATTTGGCGGTTTCTAAAACTGTAAAAACTTCATTTGGTTTAGGTGTTGCTGTAATTTTTGTATTAACCATAACACTTCCAATAAATTATCTGCTAGAGAATTATGTTCTTAAAGAAGGAGCATTGACTTGGTTGTCTCCCGAGTATGCCGGAGTTGATTTATCTTTTTTGTCATTCATTCTTTATATTGCAATTATTGCAGCAATGGTCCAGCTAGTTGAGATGATAATTGAAAAGTTTTCGCCATCGCTTTATTCTTCTTTGGGGATATTTTTACCTCTTATAGCTGTAAACTGTGCTATTTTGGGAGGATCGTTGTTTATGGCAGAAAGAGAGTATGCTAATATTGCCGAAGCAACTGTTTTTGGTTTTGGTTCGGGTGTGGGATGGCTTTTGGCTATTGTCGGAATTGCTGCTATACGAGAAAAAATCAAATATTCAAATGTTCCAAAACCATTAAAAGGATTGGGAATAACATTTATTATTACCGGTCTAATGGGGCTGGCATTTATGGGATTTATGGGTATTAATTTGTAAAATCACGATTATGATATTTTTATCAACGCAAACACTAATTGTTATAAGTGCTATTTCAGTTTTTTTACTGATTATTATTGCTCTGGTAATAATGCTTTTAGTAGCAAAAAAGAAATTGACGCCACAAGGAAACGTTAAAATTAAAATAAACGAAGAAGAACCTATTGAAATAGAACCGGGGTCTTCGCTTTTACAGGCTTTGAGCGAACAGAAAATATTTGTTCCATCTGCTTGTGGTGGTGGTGGTACCTGTGGTATGTGTAAGTGTAGAATTACCGAAGGTGGAGGCTCTATTTTGCCCACAGAAACAGGTTTCTTTACACGTAAGGAGCAACAAAACTACTGGAGATTAGCCTGTCAGGTAAAGGTGCGTAACGATATGGATATCGAATTGCCTGCCGAAGTAATGGGGGTTAAAAAATGGGAATGCGAAGTCGTTTCTAATAATAATGTTGCCACGTTCATAAAAGAGTTTGTGGTTAAATTGCCCGAAGGAGAAAATATGGACTTTAGATCGGGAGGATATATTCAAATTGATGTTCCAAAAGTGAATGTAGATTATGCAAATGATATTGACGTTGAACAAGAATTTCGTCAAGATTGGGATGACTTAAAGCTTTGGGATTTAAAAATGAAAAACGACGAGGAAACTTTTAGAGCGTACTCTATGGCAAATCATCCGGCCGAAGGGAATATCATAATGCTTAATATTCGTATTGCTACACCTCCATGGGACAGAAAAACGAAATCCTTTATGAAAGTTAATCCAGGTGTTTGTTCATCATACATTTTTTCTCGCAAACCTGGTGATAAGGTGATGATTTCAGGACCTTATGGAGAATTTCACATAAAGGAAACACAACGGGAGATGATGTTTATTGGTGGAGGAGCAGGGATGGCTCCCATGCGTTCTCATATATTCGACCTGTTTCATACACAAAAGACAAATCGTAAGGCAACTTTTTGGTATGGTGCTCGATCTAAACGCGAAATATTTTACGAAGATGAGTTTAGAGCAATTGAAAAAGATTTTCCAAATTTTGAATTTCATATTGCTTTATCTGAACCAAAAGAAGAGGATAATTGGGATGGCTATGTCGGATTTATCCACCAAGTTATATTGAATAATTATTTGTCTAAACTTGATGAGCCCGAAGAAATTGAATTTTATCTTTGTGGACCTCCAATGATGAACGATGCTGTATTTAAAATGTTAGACTCTCTCGGTGTGCCAGATGAAATGATTGCTTTTGATGATTTTGGAGGGTAAACCCTAATAAGACAAAAAAAACCTCAGTTTAGTCACAAATTATTGATTTAAACTGAGGTTTTTAATTTTTATTACTTCAGACTATTTTCGTATTTCCTTAAATGCTTTTTCTATTGCTTGTGACATTTCGAGATGTAAAGTTTCAGGATCTTTATTCCCGTCAAAACTGACTAATTTGTTTTGTTGTTTGTAAAAATCGAGTATTTTACAACTTCTATCCTGAAAAACTTCAAGACGATGAATAATTGTGTCAGTTTCCATGTCATATGATCGAGCATTTTTTGTTTTAGATCGAGCAGTAAGACGTTTAATTGACTGCAATGTTGAAGTTTTTACTTCAACTACCATTGAAACCGATGTGTCGAGTTTTTTTAACAAGCCGCCCAATATATATGCTTGAACCAAAGTAGATGGAAAACCTTTAAAAATAAAACCTTTGATATTTTTGTGTTGTGATATTTTTCGTTCTATTAGTCTGATTGCAATATCATCGGGAACAATGTCGCCAGTTTCTAAATATGGTTGTGCAATTTTCCCAAGTTCTGTTTGGTCTGCTACTTCTTTTCGAATCATTTCGCCTGTCGAAACATAAACCATATTAAATTTTTCGGCTATACGTTTTGCCTGGGTTCCTTTTCCGGCTCCCGGAGGGCCAAAGAATACAACGTTAAGTAGTGTTTGCGATAAAATTTCTTCGATTTTGTCGGTAAGCCTATCAAAAACCTGATCGACTGTTCCAACACCGTCAACAGCAAAATATTTACTTTGTTGATCATAAAAATCAATTACGGGAACAGTTTTGTTATCATATTCACGTAATCGATTTTCTATTACATCTTTTTTGTCATCAGCACGATTTTCTTTCTGAGCCCTAAGCATCATTCTATTAATTAACTCTGGTTTTGGAACCTCTAAGCTTAGCAAACACGAAAGTTTTGTGTTCATTTTAATAAGTAATCCGTCAAGTATATATGCCTGAGCATAAGTACGTGGAAAACCGTCAAACAAAATCCCATTACTGTCAGGATTCATTTTAATACTATTTTCGATAATCTGAACAATAGTTTCATCACAAACTAAACCACCTTGTTCAATTACAGATTTTGCTTGTAAACCTAAGGGAGTACCTTCGCTAATCTCTTTTCGTAATATATCACCTGTTGATAAGTAGGTAAGATTATACTTTTCGGCAAGCTTTTTTGCCTGGGTGCCTTTTCCCGCTCCGGGAGGGCCAAATAATGCTACATTTAACATAGTTAGTCACTTATTTTATAAATATGTTTTAAATTTCTGCCAAATCCATTGTAATCTAAACCATATCCGACAATAAAATCGTTTGGGATATCAAAACAAAAATAATCAACTTTATAGCTGTCATTATATGCTTCGGGCTTAATCAATAGTGTTGCAATTTTTATTTCGGCAGGTTCGTATCCTTTTAATTGTTTCACAATGTGATCAATTGTAATTCCTGTGTCAATAATATCCTCAAGAATTACAACTGTACGGTCTTTAATATCTTCGTTTAATCCTATAAGTCTTTTTATCTTTCCGGAACTCGATGTCCCATCATAAGAGGCAAGCTTAAGAAACGAAATACCACAATCAATATCTAAACTTTTAAACAATTCACCAGCAAACATAAATGAACCATTTAAAATTCCAAGAAAGAGTGGATTTTTATCCTGCAAATCCAGACTCATTTTTTGAGCCATATCCTTTATTCTTTTTTCTATTTCCTCGTTGGAAATAAATAAACTAAAATTCTTGTCAAAAACTCTGATTTTCTCCATCTGTTTAAATTAAACTTTTAGTAATGTTGATTAAAGTATATCTTAATATTATGTTTTTGTTAAAACTTTTTATTTTTTTTCCAAAGAAATAAAAAATTAACTAAAAAACAGAAAAAACTAATGATTTTAAAATTAAGAATTGTATTTTTACGCAATGTTTAACTAAAAATTGACAATTATGAAGCCTCTGGTAAGTATTATTATGGGATCAACCTCAGACTGGAAAATTATGGAGAAAGCTGCCAATCAGTTAAATGAATTTCAAATTCCGTTTGAAGTTAATGCTTTATCTGCGCATCGCACTCCTGATGAAGTCGAAAAATTTGCAAAAAGTGCATCTGAACGTGGAGTTAAAGTAATTATTGCCGGTGCAGGAATGGCTGCGCATTTGTGTGGCGTAATTGCTGCCATGACAACTATCCCGGTTATTGGTGTGCCAATAAATGCAAGTCTTGATGGAATGGATGCTTTACTTGCGATTGTGCAAATGCCTCCCGGAATTCCTGTTGCAACTGTAGCTATTAATGGCGCTCAGAATGCTGCAATTCTTGCTGTACAAATGATTGCAACAGGCGACGAGAAAATTGCCAATCAATTAAAAGAGTTTAAACAAAATCTTAAACAAAAGATTGTTACTGCAAATAGAGATCTCGAAGAATATAAATTTGATTACAGGGTAATAAGTTAGCTTAACCACGAAATATGAAAAATATATTAATTATATTCCTATTTGTCGTATCATATTCTGCTTTTGCTCAAACAGAATATTTCCAAGCTGGTGCCAGATCAAGTGGTATGGCAAATGCAGGGATAACTCTGTCGGATAATTGGGCGGTTTTTAATAATCCCGCCGCAATGACAGGTGTTAGCAAGCCAATGCTCGGCCTTTTCTACGAAAATAGATGGTTGTTGCCTGAAACTGGATATGGTGCATTGGCTTTTACATCTCCGTTGTTGGGCGGAAATGTTGGTCTTGGAATTACAAATTTTGGATATAGCTTGTACCAATCTAATAAATTCTCTCTTGGATTTTCACAGCAACTTTTCGAAAATCTCTCAATGGGGATATTAGTCGATTATTTTTCAGTAAGGCAAGGAGGAATATATGGTAACTTAAATGCAATAAATTTTGAATTGGGTTTGTTATCCCGACCAAATGAAAATTTTGCTATTGGTGCTCATGTTTTTAATCCACTAAATTTTTCGTATTTCGAAGACTCCGATCTTAGAATGCCTATAGCTTTTAAGCTAGGATTCTCTTATTTGTTTAGTAAATCTTTGTTAATAGCCGTAGAGACAGCAAAAGCAATTAATGGATATATTCCAATTCTTAGAACAGGCATAGAGTACTCTATTAATAATCAGTTTTCATTACGAACAGGCGTAGCTGTGGCTCCGGTAGAATATACTTTCGGAATGGGCTATAATTCGGGTTCTATAATTTTTGACTTAGCTTTTGCTTATCACGAAATTTTGGGCTCAACTCCTAAATTATCCATAAGTTATGCATTTTAAGCATATTGCAATATTAGTATTTTTGTTTTTCTGTGTCTCTGCTTTAATGCATGCACAGGATGGCAATGTTATGAATTTTGATGAAATCATCGAAGAAATTGCTGCTTCTAGTGATGCTGAGTTGGATTACACTACACTTTTTATTAGTCTCGAAAATCTTTATTACGATCCACTAGATCTTAATACTGCAAGTGAAGAAGATTTTGAAAAACTAATTTTTCTTACTGAATTCCAAATTTACTCATTAGTGAAATACAGACAGAAATTCGGCAAATACAAAACGATTTACGAACTGCAATTTGTTGATGGGATTGATCCAATGACATTAAAGAACTTATTGCCTTTTGTTAAAGTAAGTGTTACTGAGGAAAAACAAGGCACTAATGTTGGTAAGATTTTGACTTATGGACGACATTCTGTGATGGGAAGGTATCAGCGGTTATTGCAGGAAAAATCAGGTTATTTGCCAATTGACGATAGTGTTTTAGCAGAAAATCCTGACAAATCGAGATATCTTGGTAGTCCAGATAAGTTTTATATGAGATACAATTACCAATATAAGGATAAGCTTTACTATGGCTTAATTGCAGAGAAAGACGATGGTGAGCAATTTTTTAACGGGGCACAAAAATACGGTTTTGATTATTATAGCGGGCACTTTCAAATTAACGATATTGGAGTATTTAAAAAGATAATTGTTGGAGACTATATTGCCCAGTTTGGGCAGGGGTTAACAATGTGGTCGGGAATGAGCTTTGGAAAAACCTCCAGTACAACTAATATTATTAAAAAAGCGCGGGGTGTTAATAAGTATTCTTCAGTAAACGAATCTGCCTTTTTGCGTGGACAGGCTACTAGTTTGCAATTTGGAAGATTTGAGTTTACAGAGTTTGTTTCTTATAAATCTATAGATGGCAGTGTTTCAGTAGTTTCTGATTCTACCTTTGAGGACGAGGAACAGTATATATCCAGTTTTCTTGAGAGCGGATATCATCGAACACCATCAGAAATTGCAAAACGTAAAACAATAAATGAATTTATTTCAGGAGGAAACATAAATTATTCAGGCAATAGTTTTAAAATAGGTGCAACTGGCGTTTATTATAGCTTTTCTGACTCCTTGCAACCAAACAGTCAGGCATACAGATATTTCGATTTCTCAGGCTATTCAAATGCTAATTTTGGCATTGACTATATGCTGACAATTCCTAAAGTGAATTTATTTGGAGAAACTTCAATAAGCCCCAATATGGGTTATGCAAGTGTTAATGGAGCAGTTCTCGATTTGGTGCCGGAGTTTAAAATGTCGATGATTTATAGATATTATAGCCCCGATTATCAAGCACTTTACGCACAGCCATTCTCCGAAGGCAATAAACCATACAATGAATCAGGATTATTTATTGGTTTTCAGGTTTTTCCGCGTAAATATTGGAAAATTGAAGCTTATTTTGATTCATGGAAATATCCTTGGTTGCGATATGGTGTTAATGGACCATCAACCGGCAACGAGTATTTAATGCAAATAACTCATTACCCAAATCGAAATCTTGATATGTATTTTAGAGTAAAATATGAAACTAAAGAGAAGAATAATTCTGATGTGGAATTTGGTGTTAAACCTCTCGATTCGTATGTGTCAGCTAAATTCAGATATCAAATTAATTATACTCCAAGTTCAAAAATCAAACTCAAGAATAGGATAGAGGTTGCTTCGTACAGTTTTAATGGAGATCAGGAGTGGGGATATATGATATATCAGGATGTTCAATTAAAACCGGAGAAAATTCCATTTGTTTTTACGGGAAGAATTGCATTATTTGAAACCGATTCGTGGGATACTAGAATATATGCTTATGAGCCTGATGTATTATATGCTTTTACTGTGCCCGCATTTTACAGTCAAGGAACCAGACTTGCTTTTATTGTTAAGTATTCTGTTATGGATAATCTCGACTTTTGGTTTAAAATTGCAAACACATATTATCACGACAAGGATGAGTTAGGAACGGGTTTGGATGCAGTAGAAGGTAAAAATAGGACAGATATTAAACTGCAATTCCGTTATAAGTTTTGATATGATTATTTCCTCGCCTGAAGAGCATATAGATTTTTTACAAACGAAATTACTATTTCCTATTCGTAATGTTTTGGATGAATCTGATAGTGTTTTTGGTTTTATGTTAATTGGTCAGGCAATTGAAATTTTAGGATCCTATCTCGATTACAAACCAATCAGAGCAAAGCAGCAATCAGCATCGAGGTTTTCATTAGCAATTTATAAGCTTTTTCCGATGGAATATTCTTCGATGAATAAAAACAATCTTCTATATACTCAACTTAGATCATGCCTTACTCATACATTTATCCCTTCGGGTAACGTTTCCTTAAACTTTGGTCATGATAAAAGCAAAAAACATCATCTGAATATTTCAAATGATGTTTTATATTTATACTCTGAGAATCTCTATTCTGATCTTGAGAAAGCTGTTGAGAAACTAATATTAAGAATTAAGTCAGATAAAATACGACTTAAAAAGCTCTCGATTGGAGAGATAAATTCTAACCAAAACCGCCAAGTTTAATAATATCTGTACGTTTATTAACACACATAATAGGAATTTTTTTGTAAAGTTCCAAATTTTCAGTTTTCTTAAGGTCTTTAACGTAAGAACGATATTTGTCTGTCATTACTAAAATTAAATCGCTTTCAACTTCGTTTGCATAAGTATAAATAGAGTCAGCAAAGTTCTTTTGCGAGTCAAGCACCTTTATTTCATAATCTATCAATTCTTTATCGAATTGATTTTGAGCGAATAAAAGGTTGTTCTTAATAACTTTTGCTTTAAATTCGTCACCGGTATTAAAAGATATTATATATGCTTTGCTCTCAAAAATGGTGTTAATGTAGCGTACCCATTGTATTTTTATACGAGAATTTTTATCATAATCCATAGGTATCACAATTCTATCGTATTCGCCAAAAATAACAGGGTTTTGAACAAGAATAAAAGGAATTTTTACAAACTTTTTAACCACTTTCATGGCCTTTTTTATGTTTTTAATTCCATGAGTCCCCATTACAGCTAAATATGAATCAATTTCTAAGCCATAAGAGTAAATAGTTTTAAATAAATTGCCGGTTCTAACTTCGCAAACAATTTCAACATCTTTGTCTTCTTTAAATTTATTTGCAATTTCGATTAATTTTTGTTTTGCTTCCTCAATTTGAGATTTTCTGCGTACAATGTGAATTAAATGAATCGGGCTTTTTGAGGCTTTGCCTACCATATAAGCATGCTCCATTGCATAATTCCCAACTTCTGAAAAATCATGAGGAACTAAAATACTCTTTTTCATATTTGTAATATTTGTTAGATAATTATTTTATTCGTTTTATTAAACGTTTAAATTGTTCAAAAGGTTGCTATGAATTAGCATATTTAATGTCAAAACTAACAATTTAACATATAAGAAATCGTTTTTGTATATGATTTTATCAACAAACTTATTAACTAAGTTGTTGTGATACAGGGTATTAATTAAATATTAGGCGAATTCTACTTTTCTACTTTATGAATGTCTTTTATTAAAATTTGTAAAAAAGTTTGATTCATAAAGTGATTTTCAAATATTTGATAACAGATATCAATTGCTTTATATTCTTTAATATACTCATAGAAATTGCCAAAATTAAAACCAATTCCATCAACACATCTATTATCTCCCAGATGTTGAATAACTTTTAATTTTAAATGATCAGATGCTTTTCCTACTAGTTTCACGCTACCATTATCAAAAACATTTTTTGATACAAATGTTGGTGTCATATTTTCGGGGCCAAAAGGAGCAAACTGTTTAAGTAGTCGATAAAACTTTGGTGTGATATCTTTAATTTCGATTTCCATATCAGCAATAATAACCGGAATTCTTTGTTCGGGAGTAATACTCTTTTTAACAAAATCTTCGAATCTTTGTCTAAAAGGTTCTAAGTTTTCCATTTTCAATGTCAATCCGGCAGCATACATGTGCCCACCAAAGTTTTCGAGTAAATCGCTGCACGATTCTATTGCTTCGTATAGATTATATCCCGGTACTGAACGTGCAGAACCTGTAGCAAATCCATTGCTTTTTGTAAATACAACAGTCGGGCGATAATATGTCTCTGTAAGTCTTGATGCTACAATTCCAATTACACCTTTATGCCAATCTTCAGAGTAAACGACAGTAGAATATGCACTTTTGGATATTTCATCTTCTGAAATCATTTTTAATGCCTGATCTGTAATGTCATGATCAAGTTCTTTACGACTAGAATTAATCACATTAATTTCTAGTCCAATTTTTTCGGCAAATTTATCATTGTCTGTCGTAAGAAGTTCTACAGCTGTTTTTCCTGACTCCATTCTTCCGGCAGCATTAATACGAGGACCAATTTTAAAAACAATATCGTTTACCTGAATTTCTTTGTCGATTAAGCCAGTAATATTAATAATGCTTTTTAATCCCGGGCAAGGGTCTGTATTAAGTTGTTGCAAGCCATAGTATGCTAAAATGCGATTTTCACCAGTCAATGGTACAATATCCGAACCGATACTAACGACTACAAGATCTAAATTTTTATACAGAATTTCCGGCGGTTCCTGTCTCACTGTGCAAAACGCTTGCATTAATTTAAATGCAACGCCTGCGCCGGAAAGCTCCTTGTATGGGTAATCGCAATCAGTTCTTTTAGGATCTAAGACAGCTAGAGCTTCAGGTAGAGTTTCTCCGGGATTATGGTGGTCACAAATGATCAGATCTATTCCTTTTTCATTTGCATATTTGGTTTTTTCAATTGCTTTAATTCCGCAATCAACAGCAATAACTAAGCTGCAGTTGTTCTCCTCTGCATAATCAATACCCTGAAAAGAAATACCATATCCCTCGTTGTATCTATCAGGGACGTAATAGCAAAGTTTGTTGTGAAAATTCAATAAGTAATTATAAACAACTGCAACTGCGGTAGTTCCGTCAACATCATAATCCCCATAAATCAGAATGCTTTCGTTTTTGTCGATAGCTTCAATCAGTCTTTTTACCGCCTTATCCATATCCTTCATTAAAAAAGGATCGTGCAAATCGCTTAACTCCGGGCGAAAGAAAACTCTGGCTTGTTCATAGGTTTCAACTCCTCTCTGTACAAGAATATTTGCAATTTTTTTATCAATATTTAATAAAGATGATAGTTTATCAACCTTCTCAAAATCTGCGTTTTCCCTAATTAACCAACGTTTCTCTATCATGCGATTTGTTATCTTTTCAAGTTGACAATAATACTAAAAAAAAATGTTTTTTTACTGTTTTTTACTTTATCTTTATTAAAATCTTATCACAACAATCTAAAAAGTTACACTTTTCATACTCCATTAGTCCATTATTCCGCACTTTTAGGCATTTTTTTATTTATTAAATGTGTTTACTTTGCTAAAAACACTGTTTTTTTCTTCTTTAGTTTTATATTTGCAAAAAAAACATTTTATGGATTATACAGGACTTAGTGAACAGGAAGTTTTACGTCGCGAAGCGTTAGCAAAGATGAAAGAATTGGGTATTGATGCATATCCCGCATCAGAGTATCCGGTTAATATATATACAACCGATATTCTCGAACAGTTTAAGGATGAAGATTTATCAGAAAACTTAAAAAATATTTGTATTTCGGGGAGAATAATGTCGAGACGAATAATGGGGAATGCATCTTTTACTGAACTTCAGGATAGTAAAGGTAGAATTCAATTGTACTTTAAACGTGACGACATTTGTCCTGAAGAAGATAAAACAATGTATAATGTTGTTTTAAAAAAATTGCTCGACATTGGCGATATTATTGGGGTTAAAGGTTATGCTTTCAGGACACAAATGGGTGAGATATCGGTTCATGTAACGGAGTTTACTGTCTTGTCAAAATCGTTGCGTCCTCTGCCAATTGTTAAAGAAAAAGATGGCCAAGTATATGATGCTTTTACTGATCCTGAGATGCGTTACCGTCAGCGATATGTCGATTTGATTGTAAATCCTCAAGTTCGGGATACTTTTATAAAAAGGACAAAGATTATCAATACAATGCGTGAGTTTTTTAATGAACAAGGATATCTTGAAGTTGAAACTCCAATTTTACAATCTATTCCGGGAGGTGCAGCTGCTCGACCATTTATTACTCATCACAATGCATTAAATATCCCGCTTTATTTAAGAATCGCAAACGAATTATATTTAAAACGACTAATTGTTGGTGGATTTGAAGGCGTATATGAGTTTGCTAAAGATTTTCGCAACGAAGGGATGGACCGAACCCATAATCCCGAATTTACTGTGCTCGAAATTTACGTAGCGTATAAAGATTATAAATGGATGATGAATTTTACCGAAGAGATGATCGAACGTGTTGCAATTGCTTTGCATGGTACTACCGAAGTTCAGCTTGGAGATAAAGTAATAGATTATAAGCGTCCTTTTAAACGCGTAACGATGTATGATGCAATTAAAGAACATACAGGTTTTGATATCAGCGGGAAATCTGAAGACGAACTACGTCAGATTTGTAAAGAATTAAATATCGAAACCGATAAAAGTATGGGTAAAGGCAAGCTAATCGATGAAATTTTTGGTGAGAAATGCGAGCATCATTATATTCAACCTACTTTTATTATCGATTATCCTGTTGAAATGTCTCCATTAACAAAAAAACATAGGTCAGTTGAAGGTTTAACTGAGCGTTTTGAGTTAATGATAAATGGTAAAGAATTAGCAAATGCATATTCTGAGCTAAACGATCCAATTGATCAACGCGAACGATTCGAGGAGCAAATGAAACTTTCTGCAAAAGGCGACGACGAAGCGATGTTTATCGACCAGGACTTTCTACGAGCTCTTGAATATGGAATGCCACCAAACTCAGGAATGGGAATTGGAATTGATAGACTAACAATGTTTATGACAAACAGTCCTTCTATTCAGGATGTGCTTTTCTTCCCTCAAATGCGACCAGAGAAAAGACTGGAAACTGTTGATGAGTCAATCTTTGTTGAAATTGGAATTGATCAGGAGTGGGCTAAAGTCTTGATAAAAACCGGCATTGAATCAGTTAAGGCACTTAAAGAAGCTAATCCAAACAAATTACATCAATCAATTTGCGGATATAATAAGAAGAATAAACTAGGGCTTACTAATCCTTCACAAGACGACGTTAAGTCTTGGATTGAAAAATAATGAAGTTTTGTAGAAACATATTTTTTCTAATTGGCTTTTTATTTTTAAATGCTGTCAGTTCTTTTGGTGTTAATAGAATTTATCATGTTGAGATTGAGCCACAGTTTGCTGTAATGCAAGGGATGGAATCAGAAATTTACATCACAACTTATGATAGCTTAGGGAATTTTATGCCAGCAAACTGTTTTTCATCGGTTTATGTTGATAATGAAAAAATTGATGTATATTTTGTTGAGGGAAATGCTACTTTCAAATATGTTTTTGATGAAACGAAAACCATTAGTATAAATTGTGCAAACGCAGAGTCGGTTAAAACTGTTAATCCAATTCCATTGTGGCTTTCTATAATACCTCCACTAATTGCAATTCTATTTGCTTTGTTATTTAAAGAGGTTTTTTCTGCTTTGTTTTTAGGATTATTTAGTGGAACTCTATTTATTTATCTTTACTCTGGAGTTGGTGTATTTAGTGCATTTTTTAAATCTATTTTTTCAATCGCTGACAAATATATCATTGAGGCTTTGTCTGAGACTTCACATGTGTCTATTATTGTTTTTTCGATGTTGATTGGTGGCACTGTACATATTATCACAAAGAATGGAGGAATGCAAGGCGTGATAAACTTTTTGTCGAAGTATGCTAAGACAGCACAATCTGGTCAGTTTGTTACCTGGCTTCTTGGAATACTCGTATTTTTTGACGATTATGCCAATACCTTGGTAGTTGGTAACACCATGCGACCCGTTACCGACAAATTGCGAATATCCAGAGAGAAACTGGCTTATATAGTTGATAGTACCGCTGCACCTGTTGCATCAATTGCATTTGTTACTACTTGGATAGGTGCGGAACTTAGCTATATTCAATCGACACTCGAAAAGCTGCAGATGGACGAAAGTGCATATAATATTTTCTTCGCTAGTTTAAAATACTCTTTTTATCCAATAATCGCCCTGATTTTTGTGTTGTTGTTGATATATTTAAAACGTGATTATGGTCCAATGTATCATACCGAACTAAGAGCTAGGAGTAAGGGAGTTAATGTTGCAAATCTCGAAAAGAAAATAGAGCACGACTTAAAGGATTTTGAGACTGCAAAAATACCTAAACCACGTGCCTATAATGCTCTTATCCCGGTAGCAGTAATCGTTTTTGGAACAATTGCAGGATTGGTATATACTGGATGGGATTCCAATATCTGGAATAATGATGAATTGAGCTTAATGACAAAAATATCGGGTATAATTGGCAATTCAGATTCATACAAGGCTCTTATCTGGTCGTCGCTTGGTGGATTAATTGTTGCAATTATTCTTAGTCTTGTTCAGAAACTACTCGATTTGAAAGAAGCAGCCGAAGGTATGGTTGCAGGATTTAAATCGATGCTAACTGCAATTCTTATTTTAACCTTGGCTTGGTCGCTCGCAGGTTTAATTGGGGATTTGCATACTGCTGATTTTATTACATTAGCAATAAGTTCTACAAATTTAAGCCCGCAGTTTTTACCATTTATTACCTTTTTAGTTTCTGGCTTAATCGCTTTTAGTACTGGCTCATCATGGGGAACAATGGCAATTATGTACCCATTGATTCTTCCAGCTACCTGGTTATTGTGTGCCGATGCCGGAATGCCATACGAATCGTCAATTGCAGTTTTTGCGCATGTAGTTTCAACAGTTATTGCCGGATCGGTTTTCGGAGATCATTGTTCTCCAATTTCGGATACGACCATTCTAAGCTCATTGGCTTGCTCATGTAACCATATACAACATGTTAAAACTCAATTACCATACGCAATTACAGTTGCATTGATTACTTTGATTTTTGGAACTTTACCTGTGGCATATGGTATAAGCGTATTTATTGTCTTTCCTGTAATGATAATTGTTGTCTGGCTAATTATTCGTTTCTTTGGGAAAAAAACTGGTGAAATCATAAACTTAAATTAAACATAATTGTTTATAAAAATATGGAATTATTAAAACTTCTCATACCTGCAATAGTAATCCTTGTAGTTGTTGTACTAGGACTTGGAGTTGGAATATTTTTTAGTAAGAAAAAGAGATTTCCAACCACGTCAATTAGTAAGAATAAAGAAATGGCCAAGCGAAATATTACATGTGCAAAACATGATGAGTTGCATGCCTGTGGTATCAAAGGTGGATGTTGTGGAGGAACAAACCACTAATCTTTGGCTTTATCTCATCGCTTAAACTTCTTTTGCCGAAATGTAATCATTTAGTTTTTATTTGCCAAAATATATAATACTTTGCCTTACAATATTGGGTTTTTTATTGATTTATTAGGCGTATAGCTTCATCTAACAATTCATCCCTTCCATCAGATATTCCTTGAATTGTCGGTTTTATTTCAATGTCAGGCACAATCCCCAAGCGTTGAGTTTCTTCTCCATCTGGATAATATACTCCAATTCCACTAATCATTGTCCTTAATCCACCGGGCAAATAGAACTCTGACACATCACCGTCAGCTCCAGCAGTTATTGAACCAATTACAATTGCATTTGGATGAACTCTATATGCCATCGCATGAAACTCAGAAGAACTTTGTGTGGTTTCGTTAACAATAATTACTATTTTCCCATTATAATAATTTTTGTTATTTCTTCCTACATTCGCAGTTGTAGAATACACAAATAAGCCTGGATTTTCAACGCTTCCTTGTGAAAATCGCACAAAAGGAATACTGTTTGGCATCAAGTATCTGCTTAATTCATATATAGGAAAATCTGAAGGATAATTCCTAAGGTCCAATATTAATCCTTTTGTTTTTTTGATTTTTTTCCACAATTCTGGAATATATTCACGTTTTAGTAACTCATTGTCAATATAAGCAATTTTATTGTTTATCAATCTAAAACAAGTGTCATTATCCTGATGGTTGTATATTTTTAGTTCTGATGTAGGATAGGTTTTTAATGTTATATTTTTTAGATTACTATTTCTGATAATTTCAACATTCATTATTGAATCATTGGTCCGTAACAACTTGGAGGAGATGTCTCTTAACTTTGTAGGGTAATTTGATGCAGGAGTGTATTTTAAACTTTCGGTAACAATTTCCTCAATCAAAATACCATTAATACTAATAATAATATCCCCAATCATTAAGTCGGTAGCCATTTCGGAAGAATTATCAAAAAAGTCAATGACGACTGCTTGTTCTTCAATAAAAGACAGCTTGACATTTGGTAAGCGTAAACCAAAATGTTGTATAAGAGGAGACCACCCCCAAATATTAGCGTGAGTATCGTGAATCTTTCCAATAAGCTCTAAAATATTGAGAGAGTATTCAATGTCATCTTTTGCACTAATCATTTTAGGGATAAATTCTTCCAGAACATCTTTCCAGTCTTCTTCAATCAAATATTTATATGGAAAGTAGTATTGTATAATATTCCAGTATCTGTAAAGAGCTAATAGCCTGAATCCTGCATTTGGATAATTCATAGTAGAATATTTCCTCTCATTCTTAAAATCAGGATTTCCTATACCTCTATGTAATGCTATATAATGTTGGTTTTTTGGTCTTTTCGATTTTTTTATCTCGACAAGTATGGCTTTGAGATCATCGGAGAACTCTGAATTAGTTATCCAGTTTAGATCTGGTTCAAACAAAACTTTCTCAGAATTGTAAGTTTTGTCATTGTTTGTCTCAAAAGTGCCAAGACTTTCAATCCATTCAAACAGTATACTGTCTCTGTTTTGTTTTGTTTCTGCATAAAATACTCTCGGGAGTATTTTTAGAAGCTCAATATCCCAGTCATGGTCTCCAGCTGCGACACTAGGGTGATAATATTTTAAAAAGCCCCAAATCAGACAGAGGTCTTTAAGATTTTGAACTTGACTTTGAGTAAGAATCGTGTCAAAAGGTATTTCAGCATTCCTGCATATACTTTCAAAATTTGAGATTTTTCTGGTTCTTTCTTCATTTGGCTCAAGATCAAGAATGCTTACTCCATCAATTAAGATTGTAAAATCGTCAAACCAAGCTTCTCCTTCACCGGTCAAAATCCCGCCAATTATAATTTTTTCAGCATTTTCAGGATAGTCAAATTTTATCGTATATTTTTGCCAGTCAGATGTGCCTGATAACTTTTTATTTTTCATGTTGTCGAACTGTAATATGTCTCCATAACCATCTAATCTTAACAACAAACCGGCATGTCCATTTTCTACATTTTTAATCTTCATGTATGCCTGCAATTCGATTGATTTTCCTTCATAATTGGCCGGGATAGAGTATGCTATGCATCCGAATTTACCACATTTTGTCGATGTAATCTTTCCGGACTTACTTCCAGTTTTGCAAATAGTATCAATGCTTAATAAATAATCTCCCCACTGGAACCATCCATCGGATAATTCGCTGTCTATGGATTTTATTTCTAATCCGAAATTAAATTTGTTTTTTTCAGATTGAGCTTGACAATTTAATGCAAGAAATATTATAATTAAGAATTTTGCTTTAAGTATCATGTTGTTCGTTTTCATAATATGTAAGACTGCGAATTACAAAACATACTTTACTATACGCTCTAATTCCTTCTCTTCATTTTCCCAGTTTAGAGTCTCTGCAGCAACTTCACAATTTTTATGAAAGCTAATTAGGTTGCAATCATCATTCAATAATTCATTTATAACTGATGCAAGCTCTTCTGCATTTTTAGGCGAGATAGTTATTCCACAGTTATATTTGTCAATAATATTGCGCATTTCCGGAAGGTTTGAGCAAACAACAGGTACTCCTGCCTGAATGTAGTCAAAAACTTTGTTCGGAAGACTATATTTGTAATTGAGACTATTCCCTTGTTCTAAGGAAAATCCTAATCTCGCTGTTTTTGTTAGCTCGAAAAGATTGTCAAAACTGAGATTTCCTGTAAATATGACTCTTTTGTCTAATTTCAGATCTTTAGCATGCTCTTTTAATTGATTTTCTAAATCACCTTTCCCGGCGATAATTAAATTATATCCATCAATATATTTCATTGCAGAAATCATCAAGTCGATGCCTCTGTCTTTGTTTAATGCCCCCTGATAAATAAGGTTGTTTGGCCGAACTAAGTAGTCTGCCGGGAATTCACGTCTAAAAGGAAGATTCCTAATGACTTGCATATTGGTATCATATTTTTTATTGTAAAAATCTGCAATTGATTTGCAAACAGTATATGATGAGTGCACCCTTTTGATGTGCCTTTGTTCAAATTTTAGCCAGATTTGTCTTTTACGAGGACTGGTTTCTAACTCCGGCACTTCTGTAAAAAGCTCATGCGAATCATAGATAATCTTAATGTTTTTAATTTTTGAAACAAATCCTGCAGCAACTAATGTGTCAAGGTCATTTGCAAGAATCACATCTACATGATTAAATAGATAGAAAAAAAATAAACGCAGATTCAGACATGCATAAAACAGAATTCCTTTGTTAAATATGAGACGAAAACGTCGTGTTTTGTAATTACGATTGATATCCGGGCTATTTCTCAAGTGTCTGCCGCATAGTAAAACTTCATAGCCAATATTAGACAAACTTGTACAGACCCTATGGACACGTTGGTCGTTGCTTAAATCATTTGATACACTAACTATGATTTTTTTGTTTTGCATTCAATATTTTTTTCAAAGATAATATTTATTTATTTTTGCATCAAATTACATTATAATGAAAGATATCCCAAATTATTGCCTCAAACAACATAATACTTTTAAATTAGACGTTAAATGCAAGCGTTATATTAGTTTTGATAACTTATATGAATTTGTATTGTTTGGAAAAGAGAACCAGCAAATCTTTTACGATAAATTTCTTGTTGTAGGAGAGGGGAGCAATCTTCTTTTTACAAAAGATTTTGACGGCACAATAATAAATCCCCAAACTAAAAATTTTGGAATTTTGCGTGAAACAGCAACCGAAATTATTATACAATCTGAAGCTGGATTAAAATGGGATATCATTGTCGAAGAAACTTTAAAATTGAATGCTTTTGGACTTGAAAACCTATCACTTATTCCTGGTACAGTTGGAGCAAGCGTTGTGCAAAATATCGGAGCTTATGGTGTCGAAGTCAGCGATTTTGTTGAATCAGTTAAATACTTTTGCCTTGAGGATTTTGTTACTAAAACATTAACAAAGGAACAGTGCAAGTTTGATTATCGTAACAGTATCTTTAAGAATGAATTAAAAAATAAAGCTATTGTTGTTGCAGTTGATTTCAATCTCAAAAAAACTCCTGCTTGTAATACAACATACGCTGATATCCAAAAGTATTTTCAATCAGATAATGATATCACACCTATTAAGTTGCGTAATGCTGTAATAAATATTCGTAATGAGAAGTTGCCGGATCCTATTGTTGTTGGAAATGCCGGTTCGTTCTTTAAAAATCCTGTTGTAAATACCACAAAGTTTAATCAATTATTAATAAACTTCCCCGATTTAAGATTTTATGATTTGCAAAATGGAAACTATAAAATTGCAGCAGGTTGGATGATCGATAAATGTGGATTAAAAGGATTTGAGTATAATGGAGCTGCTGTTCATGAAAATCAGGCTTTGGTGCTGATAAATAAATCGGGCAATGCTACTGGCAAAATCATTAAAGAGTTGTCTGAGATAATTCAGGAAAAGGTGTTTGATAGATTTGATATAAAAATTGAACCCGAAGTAATTATCATTTAAGGGACAGTATTATATCAATTATTACTAAATTTTAATCCAATTATCAATAATCGTTTTTCCAAATTCAGTTACAAACGATTCGGGATGAAACTGAACTCCATAAAGAGGATAATTCTGATGTTCGATTGACATAATATTACCATTTTCACACTCTCCCGTAACCTTTATACAATCCGGAAGGTCGTGTTTGTTTAGAACCCAAGAGTGATAAAGTCCAATTCCGCTGTTTTGAGGAATGTTTTGATATAATTTGCTGTTTTTATCTAGAATTTTTAGTTTCTTTCGTTTACCATGGTTAACATTTTCGAGTTTTCTTATACTACCACCAAAATGCAACGATATTGCCTGGAATCCCAAACATACACCCAAAATCGGATGAGTTTTATGATATAACTTCATTATATCATCCATAAAAGGAACCTCAGTTGAGATCCCCGGACCCGGAGAAAAAATAATTTTATCAAATTCAGAAATTTTTTCAATATTTGTATTCTCAGGAATTTCGACTTTTACTCTTACATTCCTGTAGTTGTTAAACATGGCAGCCAAGTTATATGTAAAACTGTCGTGATTATCAATTAAAATTATTTTTAACATATCAAATTATGATTAATAATTGCGAATTAAGTAAAAAGATATCAGATTATTCCAAACGAAAGCAAAAATTTGTATTTGCAGTTAGTTTTGATGGTACAGATGGATTCGTTTATACTCCTGATGGAGCAGCTCAAAATGATATTTATTTTGATTTTGAAGGAGCTACGAACTATAATTACTCATCAAGCACTAAAAAGAGTGAGCGATTTGAAGTTTTGCCAATTAATTATCATGAATACAACAAAGCATTCGATATTGTTCAGCATTATATAAAAAGAGGCGATACTTTTTTAACAAATCTTACATTTAAAACCGAAATTAAAACGGATTTAACACTAGATGAAATTTTTAACCGTTCCAAAGCAAAATACAAATTGCTGTTTAAAGATGAATTTGTGTTTTTTTCGCCGGAGAGTTTTGTTAAAACTATTGGAAATACAATTAAATCATTCCCGATGAAAGGGACTATTGATGCAAAAATAGATAATGCAGAGCAAAAAATATTAAATAGTGAAAAGGAATTTTGTGAGCATACTACTATTGTTGATTTAATTCGAAACGATCTAAATATTATCGGAACAAACACTGAAGTCGAGAAATTTAGATATATAGATAAAATAGTTTCCAATAAAGGAGAATTGCTTCAGGTTAGTTCTATTATTTCGTCAGAATTGCCGGAGAATTATCAATCTGTTTTTGGCGAAATTCTGTTTAAAATATTACCTGCAGGATCGATATCAGGGGCTCCAAAAGAGAAAACTGTTGAAATAATAAAGGAAGCCGAATCGTATAATCGAGGTTTTTATACCGGTATTTTTGGATATTTTGATGGAAAAGATTATAATACTGCTGTTTGTATTCGCTTTATTGAAAAGGAAGGGGATAGGTTATACTACAAAAGTGGTGGTGGAATTACAGCAATGAGTAAGCCCGAAGATGAATATGAAGAACTAATAAAAAAGATTTATGTCCCAATTTCTTGAGAGTATTAAAATACTAGATGGTGTTCCTCAAAATTTAATTTATCACCAAAATAGAGTTGATAAAACATTAAAGGATAATTATATCAATTTCCAAAGCATTAAGCTCGATGAAATTATAAAAATCCCACAAAATCTTTGCAAGAACGTACTTAAATGCAGGATTATCTATAATAACGAAGATGCCATTGTCAGTTTTACTCCTTATGAAATTTTAAAAATAGAGACACTAAAAATTGTTGATGGATTAAATATCGTTTACGACTACAAATTTGCAAATAGAGATAGTATAAACATACTGTTTAAACAGAAAGATAACTGTGACGACATTTTAATAATTAAAGACGGACTGGTTACTGATACAAGTTTTGCAAATATTGCTTTTTCTGATGGAATAAACTGGTTTACTCCTAAAAAGCCGCTATTGCAAGGCACATGTCGTGAAAGACTGATCTATATGAACAAAATTATTCCGAGAGAGATTGAGGTCGCGGAAATATTTCAATATAAGTATTTTGCAATTTTTAATGCTATGCGAGGAGAAAATTTACAGGATTATTATTCTATTGGAAACATAATAGCATAAAAAAAGCTGCCTTTCGGCAGCTTAAAATCTCTCAAATTATCTACTTAAATACCGTAACTGTTCCGGCATAAGTGTAATCCTTACCGTATTTGTCTCTAAGAGTTACAACATAAGTGTAAACCCCTTGAGGAACATAATCACCTTTATCCATATTATAACGACCTTTCCAATGGGTATCCCATTCTTTAGTTGTAAACACCATTTCACCCCAACGGTTATAAATAGTCATTTGGTAATTATCAACATCAACACCAACTCCAATTGGGTAGAACTCATCATTGCCCGGACTACGCAAATTAATAGCAGTTGGGAAATAAATTCTATGGTCGTCAACGATTTCAATAATTTTTGTAACAGTATCTAAACAGCCTTCCTGACTGTAAACAGTAAGCGTAACAGGGAATTCACCTTGTTCCATGTAAACATGAACAGGATTTTGATTACCCGAAACTCCATCGTCACCAAAATTCCACTCCCATGCAATTGCATCAACCGATTGATCTTCGAAAGTAATCTCTGGTTCAAATAGTCCTGTTGACCAAGGAAATGCAACAAAGTTTGCTATTGGACTATCATGGACATTTAGACTTACTCTTGCACTATCGACACATCCCATAGGTGTTGTAACAACTGCAAGTACTTGGTATAAACCTGTTTCATTAAATATATGAGTTGGACGTTTAAGATCAGAGAAGTTATTAGGACCTGAATCCTCGTCGTCAAATTCCCAGTAATAGGTGTATGTTAAGTTATCTGTATTATTGTCAAAGGTAACCGATAACGGAGCACAACCAGTATATGGATTTCTTGACAAATGTACCTCTGGTGAAGGAGAAACAATTGCAGTTACATAGGATGTATCTCTAGGAGTTGTACAGCCATCAGAAACCACAACCATGAAATCAGTGTTATTTAAAGGACTAATATCAAGAGTGTTAGTTGTTGTCACAATACCATTGCCCCAATCAAAAACATAATTACCATCACCTCCGGTAGCATTAGCTAATAGAGTTGAAATTTGCCCTTGACAAATAGCTGAAGGAGTTGTTACAATTAGCGATAAAGGAGGCAATACCTCAATAGGTACTTCGGCCGGTTGAGAAGCACAATTTCTTGAGTCATAGGCAATTACTTGATAATTAGTAGTTGTGTTAGGACTTACCAAGAAAGATGTTCCATTTCCTAATCCGCTCCATGATAGAGTATAAGGAGGAACACCACCACCTGCACTAGCAGAAACAATTGCTTGTTGACCTATGCAGATTGTACGACCTTCTTCGGGGTATGCCACAACTTGTTCGGGACTACTTATTGGGAATTGTGAATAAACAACACAACCATCCTGATCTTCAATTTCTACATTATAGACTCCTGCAGTCAATGTGTTGCTAGATGATTGATCTGTTACATTTGGAGTCCAATTATATATGTATGGTCCACTTCCTCCAGAAACAAATATTTGGGCAAATCCATCAGCATCTCCATAACAGGTTACGCCGTTATATAAAACATTGTCAAGTTGAAGTGAGTTTGTTGCATTAACTGTAACATTATAATTTGTAGTACATCCATTTCCATCGGTAATAGTAACTGTGTATGTTCCTGGAGCTAAGTCTGTTACAGGGGTTCCTGTCATTCCGCCCGGATTCCAATCATAAGTAAAACTACCGGTACCACCAAAAATCGTATTGACATAAGCAACACCATTATCATAACCACAAGTTGAGTTTTCGGTACCAAATGTTGCTTGTATCGGAGCTGGTTCGGAAACTATAAATGTTTCAGTTATAAAACAGCTAGCATCAGCAGCGTCGTAAAGAACAACTGTATAAGCTGCTGCTGTTAAACCTTCAACAATAGCAGAGTTCTCTCCGATTTGTGGCCAATCTATAATGTAGTTGTTTGTACCTCCAGAAGGATAAATGCTAATCATCCCGTCGTTACCGGCATTACATAAAGTATGTACAACATCACCTGTTACAGCCAATGGTAGAGGCTCTGAAATTGTAACATTGGTTGTTGCGGTACAACCATTATCATCATATACAGTAAGAGTATAAATTCCGGTACATAGATTATTAGCTGTTTGAAGCGAAGCACCGCTCGACCAGGCATAAGTAAATGGAGAAGTTCCACCTGATACCTGCGCTGTGGCAGTACCATTGCAGAATCCTGCACATGTAACATCATTAAAGGCTGCAATTGAAACAGATAATGGGGTAGGTTCAGTGATACTAGTACTACCAACAGCCGAACATCCATTGTCATCAGTAACTGTTACAGTGTAATTGCCTTCAGAAAGATTTATTGCCAAAGCACTTGGTTGACCGTCACTCCATAATACTGAATTGTTGATTGTTGTACTAGTGAAAATTACCTCTGCAGTTCCGCTTGCTTCACCATTACAACCAACATTATTAACGATAATATCAGTAATTTGTGGACCGGAAATATCGCTCAAACCAATAGTTTGTGAAATACTACAGCCATGAGAGTCGGTTAATGTAACTGTATAACTTCCGGATGGAATTCCACCAAGTGTACTTCCTGAACCTGCAACTGGATCCCACGCATAAGTAAATGGTCCGGTACCGCCAGTTGCTCCAATAGTAATAGAACCATTAGAGCTGCCACAAACAGGCTCAACTAAATTCTGAACAGTTATTGCAAGTATAGCAGGGCTATTAATGCTTGTTGATGAATACACTTCACAACCATTATCATCCGTAACGGTAATGTTATAAACTCCTGCACACAGATTATTTATTAACGGTGTAACTTCTCCATCAGACCATAAATATGAATAAACACCTGATCCTCCAGATGGAGATGCTGAAATTGTACCATCACAACTACCATTACACATTTCATTTGTTGCATTTAATGATACATTAAGAACCGGAGGCTCGCCAACTAAAACGCATGTGTCAATCATACATCCGTTATTATCTAGGACGGTAACACAATGCTGACCTGCCTGAAGTCCCATAGGACTTGAAATTACTTGTCCATTATCCCAAACATAATCGTATGGTGGAGTTCCTCCAATAATTGTAACACTAATACTTGCATTACTGCTTGCATTGCATTGTGCATCGTTTATTGTAACATCAGCAAACATCATTTGAGTTGGCGAACTAACATTTATTGAGTTTTCTGTGGTACAACCATTGTCGTCAGTTACGGTAACGGTATGAGCTCCTGTACATAAACCTGTAGCTGTGGCTGTCGATTGACCTGTTCCACTCCACAAATAGAAATAAGGTGGAGTTCCTCCAAAAGGAGCAGCTGTTGCAGTACCGGTGCAATCTCCATTACACGATGTTGCTGCACTTGTTAAAGGTACAGTAATAAATGAGGGCTCTGTAATTGTAAAGTTTCTTGATGCAATACAGTTATTGTTATCCAATATTACCACAGAATAGTTACCATCACATAATCCTGATTGATCTTCACTTGTAACAGTAACACCAGATCCAGCCCAGTTGTAAGAATATGGAGCCGTGCCACCGAATGCCGTTATGTCAATGCTTCCGTCACAATCGCCTTGACAGCCGGCATTGCTTATTACATCTATTAAATCTAATAACGGAGGTTCAGTTAAATTCACACCAGTGCTTGCAATACAACCGGTTGTTAAGTCAGTTACAACAACATTATAGTTGCCAACACACAAGTTTGTCGCTGTAGCAGTGGTTTGAGCAGGAACAGAACTCCAATTGTATTGGAACATTCCACTACCCCCGGTTACGCCTACTGTTGCTGTTCCGTTGCATGTGCCGTTACAAGTAATATTATTGCTTGAGGTAATTGCAGCAACAGGTCCATTTTGATCACTAATAGAGTAGGTTTGGATTAAATCACAGCTTTTATTGTCGGTGATTGTTACTGTATAGTTTCCGGCAGTAACTCCAACAATATCCTCTGTTAAGTGTCCACTATCCCACACAAATGAATATGGAGGCGAACCGCCATTTACTGTTAAATCAATAGCACCATCTGCTTGAGTGCAATTTGAAGGAGTTATTGCGGCATTTGCTACTATCGCAGGTGCTTGAGTTAATGTAGTGTTTGCTGTGATTGTACAAGAGTTATCATCAGTAACAGTTACAGAATATGTGCCTGCACTAAGGTTAGTAGCAGTTTGTGTCATTTGAAGATCATTCCAGATAAATGAGTAAGGAGTTGTTCCACCCGAAACATTGGCAAATGCATCACCATTCGTTCCGCCAAAACAGTCAATAGGAGGAGCAATAATACTTAAGTTCAAGCCTGCCGGTTGACCAATGATTGTGCTTGCAATTGTTGAACAACCAACATTGTCAGATACTGTAACAAAGTAAGTTCCTGGTCCGAGATTTGATGCAGTTGGGTTTGTTTGAACAGGAGTAGTTCCCCAATTGTAAGAATACGGTGGAGTTCCTGAGGCAGCAGATACTGTTGCAGATCCATCATTTGCTCCATTGCAGCCAACATCAGTAACCACCGAAATTACTGCTGTAGGACCGGGCACATCAACAATGCTAGCAGAACCAGTTTGGCTACAACCATTATCATCTGTCACAGTAACTAAATATGGATTTCCTGCAGAAGATAAACCTGTATTTGTCATACTAGCGGTTGCACCTCCGGCAGACCATGAATAAAAGAATGGAGATGTGCCTCCAACTGGAGTTGATGTTGCAGTTCCATTAGCATTTCCACAATTAGCAGGTGTTGTGGACATATTTAATAATAGTTCTGCTGGTTCTCCTATGTTATAATTTAGATTTTCGACGCACATATTGGCATCGGTAACTTGTACAGAATGATTTCCTCCGCATAAATTTAGATTTAAATTTGAATTTGGATTTGAACCACTCGACCAAGAGTAGGAGTATGGTGCAGAACCACCACTAACACTAATTTGAGCTTCACCATCGCAATCTCCGAAACATGTTGTTTGAACAGTACTCACAAGATTAATTGCTAATGCTAAAGGTTGTGTTAATGTTACAGCATCTGTTGCAGTACATCCAAAATTGTCAGTAACAACTACAGAAATATTTCCGGCCGGAACACCAGTCGCATTACTAGTTAAACCGGCAATGGTTTCATTAAAACCATTTGACCACACATAAGTATAATTTGGTGATCCGCCTGTAACTGTTGCAGTAGCTGTTCCTGATGAACCACCCGCACAAAGCACATTAGTGCCAGTAACATTAACAGTAATCGCTCCAATATCACCAACAAAACCACTTCCTTGAGCAGTACAGCCGTTATTATCTGTTACAGTTACTGTGTATGTTCCGCTTGAAACAGCACTTGCAGTAAGTCCAGATTGTGGAGGGGTCGTATTCCAGCTATAGTTAGTGTAAACACCTGTACCACCTGCAGCACTTGCAGTAATTGAACCGTCAGGTAATCCACAATGAGCATCAACAATGTTAATTGTCGAAACGCTTAATACGGGAGGTTGAGTTATGTTTACAGTCTCAATAACACTACATGCACCTTCGGTGACAGTTACGCTATGCAAACCTTGACAAAGACCGGTAGCAGTTGGAGTTATTTGTGTGTTGTCCCACAAATATGTAAATGGTCCTGCGCCAACTGGAGTTGCAGTTGCAGATCCATTGCAATTACCAAAGCAATCAACATTGTTATTTACGCTTGTCGTTACAGTAAAAGGAACACCCGCATCGTTAACAGTTATATTTCCAACTGCGGTACACAAATTACCATCAGTAACAGTAACAGTATAGTTTCCGGCTGCCACAGTAATAGTGCCAGTAGTCATACCATTAGACCAGTTATATGATGCTGGTGGTGTATGCCCTGAAACAACTACACTTGCCTCGCCGTTAGCCAATCCGCAAGTCGCATCGACCGAACCCATAGTTAAAACCATTGAAGGAGGATCAGTTATTGAAAAGTTTTCTACAACAAAACACGCCGCATTTGAACCGTCAGCAACTGTAACTGTATAAGCGCCATCGCATAAACCCCCGGTGGTTTGGTTATTTGGTGTTGTCCCCGCAGAATAAGTGTATGAGAAAGTTGCCGGTCCTGTTGCGTTAACTGTAGCAATACCGTCACAGTCTCCTGCACAATCAGGATCAGTTGTAACCACATTTGCCACAGGAGTTGTTCCTGATGCAGTTATTGTAAATGGCGTTACGCCTGTACAACTATTAGCATCAGTAACTGTAATATCGTATCCGCCACCACATAAACTATTAACTGTGGCTGTTGTCGCACCTGTTGACCAAGCATAACCAGAGTAAGCAATACTAGTGCTTGCAGTACCATCACACAAGCCACAATTATCGGGAGTAACATTTACTGTTGGGCTTGGCATTGCATAAACCTCTATATTTGTATTATAGGTATCAGAACAAGAACCTGTTGTTACAACTAACTGAACATTGTATATACCCGGAGCAGCCCATGTAACTCCTATTGGATTTTGAACAGATGAAGTTGCAGGTGTTCCTCCTGTAAAAGTCCAAGCGTATGTTTCACCGGCAATAACAGCTCCTGTATGCGTAAAGTTAAATGAGTGTCCGGTAAAACATTGATTGCCATTGTAAGTAAATGTTGCATCAGGAACATCGGCAACATTGAGAACAGCCGACCCTGTAGCGGTACACCCAACATTGTCAGTTACTGTTATACCATAAGTGCCACCTGATAATCCGGTAAAATTGTATGAAGCTACACCGTTTTGAGTGGCTGCTCCAAGTTGAATATTATAAGGTGAAATACCACCAGTGCCTGTAACTAAAACAGAACCGTCATTACCACCACCTCCACAGGTTGGATGTGTAATACTTGTATTAAACCCGAGCGCTGAAGGTTGATTAATAACAATCGTTTCTATATATTCACATTGACCTATTGCATCGGAAATCACAATTTGATATGATCCGGCTGCTAAAGCATTGAGGTTAAAGCTCGTTCCTCCTAAAACGACTGGAGCTCCACCATTAACAGTGTATGAATATGGGGCTGTTCCTCCTGTAATATTGTTTACGGTAATTGTTCCTGTGAGGTCACCATTACAGGCGATATCAGTGCTGGAAATATTTGCAGTAATACCGGTAATGTTAAAATTTATGCAGTTCTGAGGGGCGGTATTTCCACATAAATCATTAACAGTATTATTTAATACACAAACAGTGTAATTCCCATCCTGAGTAAGAAAATCTCCTAACTCTAATGTCCATAAGTCGTCATAAAAAGTACCGGATGAATATGTACTACCAGATGCTGCCTCGCAAACTGCACTCCAAGCGTCAGTAACAGAATATGAGCCAGCCGGTCCTGTAACAACAAAGTCTGAAGCTTGTACACTAGAACATGCTAAACCTTCTGAGAATTGAATAGTAATTGATTGTGCACCGCAATTCATTGTTGATGTAATTGCATCCATTGTCGGTCCAGTATTATCGACAATACTGGCTGTAGAATTTGAGAAGTTAATTGTATAACCTCCTGTTCCACCAACATAACTTGAAATGTGCAAGGCGTAGGTCTCCCCAGCATTAACCCAAATAGGATCATTATATGGATTAGATGCTCCGGCTCCGGGCCAATATTCACAATTTGATGTTCCTGCATCTTGCATGCCGGTATAGGTACCAACTCCAATATCCCCATACCAGTTACAAGAAACAGGTGGATATGTAGCGTAATCAACTAAATCGAAACATGTAACACCACCATTAAGACTATGCAAAGACCAGTCGTATATTTCGCTGGAAGGATGAGTTATGGTAAATCGAAGCCATCCGGATGTTTGAACGAAAAATGTGTACCATTGACTGTTTAATTCACCATCAAGCATACAGTTTGGGCAGTTGTTGTAAGTGTCAGCCCAGCTAGACCCCCACTCATCTCTAAAATCAAACAAATCATAATAGTTTCCTTCTCCAACAGGAGCATAAGTATGACTTTCGACATTATTACATAAAGGGAGTGCACCTAAACAATCGCCATTTGTAGGAACAGGCATAGTAATAAATGCCATTGTTCCGGCTGCAACACTGGCAGTACTGCAATAGTACTGATAAATTGCAACACTATAAACGCCACCTGCGGGTGCAGTAAATACAATTTCAGATCCTAGTCCACAAAAATCATCATTATAATAGGTTCCTAAAGGAACTCCGGCATTGTTGCAAATTTCAATTTGAGTATCAACTGCATTTGAACCGCCATTATCAGCACAAAACGAAAACACAAATGTTTGTCCCGGATACATTGCTGTAAAGGTATAATATCGATGTGTGCTTACATTTGCAGTTTGCCAACTTGTGGTAGGAGCAGGGCTTAATGCTCCACCGCTGGTTGCTCCTGAACAAACGGCAAAAGCTTTACTGCTGTATCCAGAAAGTAAAGCCAATATAATCGCAAAAAATAGAAATTTTCGCATAATATGTTTAGTTTAATTTGTTATTATTTCTCTTCTTCTTTTACATTTTGTGTATTTGATTGCATTTCCTCAATCATATTGTTGTATTCTTCAGGATTATTGCTAATCCATTCATCCTTTTTTACACGGTAAATATTATCATCTTGTTCTTTATTGCCGGTATTCTCATATTGAGGAAAGCCTGTTTTGTTTACCGGGGTTTGCGTACTAGTGTATTTACTTAATCTCATTTTATCGTCTTCAGATCGATGTAATTCTCCATTGAGCAAAACAGTACTCAAATCATAATCAACATCGTGTGATTTTATTATTGCATGAACATAATTTGCATCTATACTTTTATCATAAAAAATATGGATTCTGTCTTTACCGTTTTTTAATTTAAAATAATCAGCTCTCCAAATATTTTGATCTTGTCTTAAATCACTTATGATTAATTCTGCAACAAACTCATCTTCTAATCCAATAACATCAAAAAAAGTAGTAAGCCCTTCACCTGATGGTCGCTGACGTAAAAACTCATAATTGTCATTTTGGCAAATTGAGATAGTGGTCATCAGGAGAATAATTCCTAATGTAAATGTAATTTTTTTCATAGTTAATTTATTTAGTACTAATTCCAAATTAAATTCACTCTTCCTTTTTTCGTTTGAATGTTTTGGTATTGGTCAATAGTTTTAATCTCCCACAAGTAAATTCCCGGTTTTGCCTTTTCGCCCACATTGTTTACTTTTCCGTTCCATTTATAGTCAACGTTGTTTGAATTAAAAACAGATTTTCCGTTTCCGTCAACAATTATCAACTGGTAACTTTCAAAGTTCATATTTTCTCCAATAGGTCCAAACTCAGAATTAATTCCATTTGCGTTTGGAGTAAATGCATTTGGTAAATAGAAAATATGCTCAATCAATACTTTTACCGTTTCTTCAACTTTTGTTTTACAACCAAATGTATTAACAACACTCAAACTTATTAAATATTCTGCAGATTTATTGAATGTATATCTTACTTCTCTTTCTCTAAATTCCTGATTATCAATGCTCCACAGTAAATCTAAATTTTCTTCTTTATCGCAAGTAAAGTAATACAAATTTTCTGAATTATCAAAATTAATTTTCACATTCGTCGGATTATATAACTCAATTTCATCAAGTTTTACGTTTTTAAGTATAAAATTGTTATAAATAATATTTACTTCCGGGAAAAATTCTCCGGCATCATTATAAGTGTATTCAGCTTTTTTTCCTGTAATTCTTGAATTGTCTCCAGTATTCCAAACAACCTCACAGTTTTCAGGTACATTTTGTGCTTCAAAAATAATTTTTGTAGGAGTACAATTGCTCAAAATATCGTAATTAACAATAAGTTTTGACAAATCAGGATTCTTGTCTATAATCTGAGATTCCGAAATGTCATTGTTTTCATTGACTTCGTTTGTTTTATCAGAAGTACTATTTTCTTCTTTTATTTGATCCGCTTCATTTGACTTGTCAGATTCTTTAGCACTTATATTAGAATAATCAGATTCTTGTTTATCTATCGGATTAATGGTTATAATAGTTTTATTATTTTCTTCGTCGGAAGATTTTTCTTCAATTGTAGTATTATTAATTTTATTGTCAGCCTCAATTTGATTGTTGTCGGAGATTATTTGTTCGGTATTATTTTGACTTATTAGTTCTTTATCGTGATTTTTGTTTTTATCTATACTATTAATAATAAAGATTGCAGTCGTAATCATAATTATTACAGCCGATGCAACCAGGGTTGTTTTAACAAAACCAGTCATGCCCGATTTGGGCAGTGATTTCTCAAGCTTAACCCAGTCTTGATGATTGTACTCAACTTCGTAGTTGTTGAGTATATCTTTTATGTTTTTTAAATCATTCATTGATTTCTCCGTATTTGTCTATATATAAATTTCTTAATTTCATTTTTGCTTTTGCAAGATTAGATTTTGATGTTCCAATGCTAATATTAAGCATTTCGGCAATCTCTTTGTGGGAATATTCCTCAATTACGTACAAGTTAAAAACTGTACGATATGCAGGAGATAATTCCTGAATCATCTCAATCAATCTTGCGGCACTCAGGTTAATTTGACTTAGTGTTTCGTTTTCTTTTTCAGAATCATCAGTCATATTCATCAACGTATAGTCAGCATCTGTATTAAAGTACATTTTGTTCTTTTTTCTGATGCTATCGATAGTGTTATTAACGATAATCCTTCTTATCCAACCTTCAAAAGAGCCTGTGTGCTTAAAGTATTTAATCTTTTCAAAGACCTTTATGAACCCATCGTGAAGAAAATCTTTTGCTTCGTCAACGCTCGATGCATACCTCATACACGTTCCCAGCATTTTACCGTATGTAGCTTTATAAAGCAGATGTTGACTGTTTCTGTCTCCTCTGATACATCCATCTACAATCATTTTTACATCGTCCCGGTTGCTAAGGTCCATATTATCAGTTTTCATGTGTATGACGATAGTTTTTTATAATAGTTGTCTGATTTGCTTAAAAATTTTACTAAAATAGCATTTTATTTTTTATCAAAAAAATATTGTAAAATATTGATTTATATTATTTTAATTCTAAAAGGCTTTTTATATATTTGCCAATGTAAAAAAAAAATACTAAAGCAATGAATTTAACTCACATTGAACACATCGGAATAGCTGTAAAGTCAATTGATGAAGCCAGAAAATATTATGAAGATGTTTTGGGATTAACTTGTTACGCCGTTGAAGAAGTTGCCGACCAAAAGGTAAAAACTGCCTTTTTTAAAATTGGTCAGACAAAAATTGAGCTTTTAGAATCAACAGATCCCGAAGGACCGGTCGGAAAATTTATTGAGAAAAAAGGAGAGGGCATACATCATATTGCTTTTGCTGTAGATGGTATTGAGAATGCTTTGCAGGAACTCAACGAAAAAGAGGTTAAACTTATTGATCAAACTCCACGAAAAGGAGCCGAAGGTCTTGATATTGGGTTTTTACATCCAAAATCAACATTTGGTGTTTTAACCGAATTATGCGAAGATAAAAACAAATAGAATAAAACAATTTTAGCAAATAACACTAGAACAATCTTAAAATGGCAATTGAAGAAAAAATTAAAAAGCTTGTAGAGATGCGTGCCGAAGCTCGTCTTGGTGGAGGAGAAAAACGTATCGATGCCCAACATGCAAAAGGGAAACTTACCGCTCGTGAAAGAATCGACTTATTACTTGACGAAGGGAGTTTTGAGGAACTAGACATGTTCGTTACTCATCGTGCAACAGATTTTGGTTTAGATAAAACTGTTTTTCTGGGCGATGGCGTTGTTACTGGTTATGGAACTGTTGACGGTCGATTGATTTACGTTTTCTCACAAGATTTTACTGTTTTGGGCGGTTCGCTTTCCGAGACTAATGCAAAAAAAATCTGCAAGGTGATGGATATGGCCATGAAAGCAGGTGCGCCTGTTATTGGGCTTAACGATTCTGGGGGTGCAAGAATTCAGGAAGGCGTTTTAAGTTTGTCGGGTTATGCTGATATTTTTCAAAGAAATATCGAAGCCTCTGGTGTTATTCCTCAACTTTCGGCTATACTTGGTCCTTGTGCAGGTGGTGCCGTTTATTCTCCCGCACTCACCGACTTTATCCTTATGACAGAAGGAATAAGCTATATGTTTGTTACCGGACCTAAAGTTACTAAAACGGTAACAGGAGAAGATATTACAGTTGAAAATCTTGGTGGTCCAATGATTCATGCATCAAAATCTGGTGTCGCTCATTTTGTATCTGAAAGCGAACAAGAAGCAATTGCCACTTTACGCAGAATCATTTCTTATGTCCCTCAAAATTTTATGGAAACAACTCCATTAGTCGAGTGTAATGATCCTATAGATAGAATTGATGATGTTTTAAATAATATTATTCCAGACAACCCAAATAAACCTTACAATGTTCTTGATATAATTAATACACTTGTTGATAATGGTGAGTTTGAAGAAGTGCATAAGTATTATGCAAAAAACATTGTTGTAGGGTTTGCCAGATTTAACGGACAATCAGTTGGGATTGTTGCTAATCAACCTAATTTCTTAGCTGGAGTTTTAGATATTGATGCTTCTAAAAAAGCTGCCAGATTTGTGAGATTCTGCGATTGTTTTAACATTCCTTTAGTAACATTGGTTGACGTACCGGGATTTTTGCCTGGGAGTACTCAAGAATATGGTGGGATAATATCAAATGGGGCTAAATTAATGTTTGCTTATGGTGAAGCAACTGTACCCAAAGTTACTATAACTTTGCGTAAATCTTATGGCGGAGCACACGATGTAATGAGCTGTAAACAATTAAAAGGCGACTTTAATTATGCTTGGCCATCCGCCGAAATTGCTGTAATGGGTGCTCAAGGGGCAATTGAGGTTCTTGATTTTAAAGAATTGTCTGCAATTGAAGACCCCGAAAAAAGAGCCGAGTATGTTGCAGAAAAAGAGGTCGAGTACCGAGAAAAATTTGCAAATCCTTACCAAGCAGCAAAATATGGTTTTATCGACGATGTGATTGAACCTCGCAATACTCGCTTCCGTATCATTAGAGCTTTGGCTGCTCTAGCAACAAAACGTGATAAAATGCCTGCAAAGAAACATACTAATATTCCACTATAAAAATCTAAGTTATGCTAGCAATATTAAGTGCAATTTCTTTTGATGTTTCCAAGATTGACTCTAACGTAATAACAATTTTTATTATCGGTTTTAGCGTTGTTTTTGGAGCATTAATTGGAATTTATGCCTTTTTCTATTTCCTTCCAAAAATCTTTAACTTTAATAGTGATAAAAATAAAGTTAAGAAATCAAAAAAGGAGGTTGTGATTGAAGATAAATCTGTTGGTGACGAAAATTCAGAAATATTTGCGGCCATAGCAATGGCACTTCACTTGCATTTTGAAGATATGCACGATGAGGAATCGATGGTACTTACAATGGATATTCAGGAGAGACTGACTTCCCCGTGGAGCTCAAAAATTATTAATATAAATTAATTTAACACATTCTTAATAAATGAAAAACTTCAAGTTCAAGATTAATTCTAATGAGTATGAGGTTGCAATTGAAGAAATAGTCGAAAACATTGCTCATATTCAGGTTAATGGATCAAAATACCAAGTAGAGTTGGAGAAAAAAGCCGACAAACCTACGCCAATTGTAAGAAAACCTCGACCACAAGCTGTAAAAAACGACCCTGTGGAGCCAAAAGCTGCCACAGCCTCAGGTAATGTTAGAGCAATAAACTCTCCTTTACCCGGAAATATTTTAGACGTAAAAGTTAGTGCTGGCGATAAAGTTACTAAAGGAACAATAGTTTTGATAATGGAAGCTATGAAAATGGAAAACAATATTGTATCCGAATTCGATGGTGTTGTTTCTGCTGTTAAAGTAAAAGCAGGACAATCAGTGCTCCAAAATGAGATTTTAATTGAGATTGAGTAAAGCAAAGACCACTAAAATGAAAAACAAAATATTATTATTTCTTACATTTATATTTTTTGCAATTATTAGCTTTGCGGGAAATCTTACGAAAGATGACTTAACTAAAGGGAAATGGATGACAAAAGCCGACGGTTTTTATCCAACTCCTATTATGCCCGATGCCGATGATAATGTAAAAACTGTAAGCAGATTCAAGACGATAATTTTCCATGAGGATGGAACGTTTTCGATGGATTCTGCAAAACACGAATATCCAGGAAAGTATTATATCGATGGAGACAAAGTTAAACTTGTTTTTGAGGCAACGCAAGTTATACATTACAGTAGAAATACAGATCCTAACACTTCTGACAGAGGTTATGTTACAACACCAGAAATAATTGAGCTTAGTCCTCGAACTGCAAAAATTGTTGATGGAAAACTAGTTGTGGATAATGATGTGCAATATGAAAACAGATCGGCAGCAATGCACGGACTCCTTAAGTTTTGGGAGTTTACAGGGTTTGCAAATGCTACTTTTGGACACTTAATAATGCTAATAGTTGGATTGGTTTTTATTTTTCTTGCTATTAGATATAATTATGAACCTCTTTTACTAATTCCAATTGGTGTAGGTATTATTATTGGAAACATACCCATGTTTCAGGCTGTGGACTTTAACTTAAAGTTAGGAATTTACGAACCTGGATCTGTAATGCATATTCTTTACGGTGGTGTTGTGCAAGGATGGTTTCCTCCTTTAATTTTTCTTGGAATTGGAGCGATGACAGATTTTTCATCATTAATTTCAAATCCACGTTTAATGCTACTCGGTGCAGCAGCTCAATTTGGGGTTTTTGCTACATTTTTACTCGCTTTAATGGTGGGATTTCATCCAGCCGAAGCAGGTGCAATAGGTATTATTGGTGGTGCAGATGGTCCAACAGCAATATTTATATCATCCAAGCTCGCAAACGGTCTAAATATTATTGGTTTTGATGCGCTCGGGGCGCCAATTTATGTCAAAAATTTAATTGGGCCAATTGCTATTGCTGCATATTCGTACATGGCGCTTGTCCCTGTTATTCAGCCGCCAATTGTTAATCTTTTAACTACAAAAAAAGAAAGACTAATACGAATGAATGCCCCCAGACAGGTTTCGAAAATCGAAAAGATTATATTCCCAATTGTAGGATTGCTGCTTACGGCATATCTTTCACCGACAGCTTTGCCGCTCTTAGGAATGCTTTTCTTTGGAAATATCCTAAAAGAAAGTGGTGTAACACGTAGATTGGCAGAAACAGCTGCAAATCCATTAATTGATACAATTACGATACTTCTTGGGTTAACTGTAGGAGCTTCGACACAAGCCGATGTATTCTTAACTTACGATTCTGTAATGATTTTTATTATGGGGGCGCTTTCATTTATCTTGGCAACTGCTGCTGGAGTAATGGCCGCTAAAATAATGAATTGGTTATCACCAAAATCAAATCCTGTAAATCCGATAATAGGTTGTGCAGGAGTATCGGCAGTGCCCGATAGTGCAAGGGTGGCACAAGAGCTTGGTCATAAAGCTGACCATAACAATTATTTACTGATGCATGCTATGGCTCCTAACGTTTCTGGGGTTATTGGCTCTGCTGTTGCAGCAGGTATTATTTTAAGTTTCTTACTTTAGAACTAATATAACTTTAACTAATGCTCCTTTTGGAGCATTTTTTTTGTAAAAGATTTGCCTATGAAAGCTATGATTTTTGCAGCAGGGCTTGGCACCAGACTTGCTCCATTAACCGACACAATGCCAAAAGCTATGGTTCCAATTGCCGGAAAACCTATGTTGCAACTTCAAATCGAAAAACTAATAAAATCAGGAGTTAAGTATATTGTTATTAATGTGCATCATTTTGCCGAGCAGATAATTGAATTTATTAATAAACAAGATTTTGAAGCAGAGATTGTAATCTCAGATGAGTCGGACCTATTGCTAAATACCGGTGGAGGCCTGAAAAATGTAAAGAAATATTTTAAGCCCGGCGACGACTTTTTGTTACATAATGTCGATATATATTCTGATATCAATCTAATTGATATTTATAAGTATCACAAGACGACCCCCAATCTTGTTACAATGGCCGTCAAACATCGAAAAAGTACAAATTATTTACTATTTGATGACGATAGACGTTTATGCGGTTGGAAAAGCTATAAAACAGATTCAGAGATCATCTCTATCAATAAAGATAGCTATGACGAAATGGCTTTTAGTGGGATTTACATGTTTAATTACCAAATATTTGATTTGTTCGAAAAGGAAGGTGCCTTTACAATTATCCCCGAATTACTCCGCATAGCAATAATGCACCACATCGGAGGATGGGTGCATGATAATAATTTTATACTCGATTTAGGAAAACCTGAGGCTATAGCTCAATGTGAGAATTATCTAAAATCTGTTAAAACCTAAAAATATGCTTCAAGTTTTTGAACTAAAGCTGCTTTGTCGTGATATCCTATAATTCTTGCAATTTCTTTCCCGTCTTTAAAAACAATCATCGCAGGAATACCTGTTATCTGATATTTTTGAGATAAGTTTTTGTTTTGGTCAGTGTTAACCTTAGAAATAACAATCTTTTTTTGATATTCGTTAGCTACTTCTTCTAAAACCGGTTGCATCATTTTACACGGACGACACCAGTCTGCATAAAAATCGACTAAAACCAATCCCGATTTAATTCCATTTTCGAAATTAGCTTCATTTAATAATACAATTTTGGAATCAGCTGTTTGTGCTTTTAACTGAGGGATTGCAATAAATCCAAATAGCAACATTGTTGACAATACTAAAACAATTTTTTTCATACCTGCTTTTTTATTAATTAAACTTAAAATACTTTAAAATTAATATGTTCAATGATCATTTTTTTATCCTCGGGGCTAAACCAAACAGCATCTTTATATCTTCTAAACCATGTTAATTGTCTTCGTGCATAATGACGTGTGTTTCGTTTGATCAATTCAACAGTTTTCTCAAAACTTTGTTCACCTTTGGACTCAAAAAAATCAAAGAACTCTTTGTAACCGATTGTTTTAAGAGCCACCAAACCTTTATATTTAAGTAAACTACGTGCTTCATTTTCTAACCCCTCATCCAACATTTGGTCAACTCTTAAATTTATTCGTTCATAAAGCAGGTCTCTATCTAAATCTATGCCAATTTTTATGATATTAAAACTTCGTTCTGTATTTTTATTTTTCCTGTAATCCGAAAAAGGCTTTCCTGTTGCTCTATAAATCTCAATTGCACGCATTATTCGTTGTGGATTCTTAAGGTCCACAACTTTGTAATATTCAGGGTCGATTTTTTGTAATTCAAATCGTATAGCTTCAAGTCCTTTCTCCTCGAAAAGCTTTGTTACTTCATTTCTTATTTTGGGGTCATGATCGGGCATTTCGTCAACTCCGTTACATATTGCGTCAATGTACAAACCCGAGCCTCCAACCATAAATGCAATGTCATTCTTTTGGAAATATTTGTCAAGGCTTTTTATTGTGTCTGATTCAAATTGACTTATGCTGTAATGATCTTGAATAGAAATACTGTTGATAAAGTGATGCTTTACTTTTGAAAGATGTAAAGAATCCGGTTTTGCAACACCAACTCCAAGTTCTTTATAAAATTGTCGAGAATCGCATGAGAAAATTTCGGCATTATAGTTTATTGCCAATTCTATACTAAGATTTGTTTTACCAACTCCGGTAGGTCCGAACAAAATTACAAGATGTTTCGATTTTGTCATTAAATATCGTAGTCGTCTATGTTGTCGAAACCAAATTCTTCAGGATTATCAAAAAAATCTTCGGGGTCTTCGTCATCAAAATCATCAGGAATACTATCATCAATAAACACTTGTTTAGGTGATTTTCCATGTGAGAGTGTGCAAATAGGAAACTCCAGATTATTGTCGTCGTCAGATTTTGATCTTATATTAACTATTTCGATAAAGAAAAATCTTACCGAAAAAAAGTCGAAAATGTAGATGTAACGCTGTCCTTTATGGGGTTCAAAATGTGAAAGCTTTGTGTCTTTCATTAGTAAAACATCAGCCTGAAACTCTTCGTCTATTTTACTTTCAGCTATCTCCTGAACCTTATCCCAATCTTTGTTAGACAAATAAAATGTGCTCATCATTGTTGAGTCAAAGTCACAAGCTGTTTGTATAGCTTTATGGAGTTCTTCAAAACTATCATCAGAGAATATCTCGATATCTCTGACAAAGTCGTCGCTTTCGCCTGATATAAGTCTGAATTTAATTATCATACTGCAAATTTAATAAAAATTTTATTGTGTCTATATTATCAGCATAATCTGTTAAACTTGGTTTTTGTGTTTGCCCCGGTAAAATCGAGTTTTTTATTTTAGTGTCTTTGCAAACAATACATTGTATCTCATTTTTATGCATTGCAATAAAATTAGATATGGCATCTAAGTTTTCGTAAGATCTATAGTTTAATACCGAAATAGGAGAGTGCAATGCTTCTTTTTCTACTAATAAACAATTTCCAAAGTTTATATGTATTGTTCTATTCATTGCCAACATAGTATATTGATAATTAAAATTATTGGCATATTTGTGATTATCTATTAAATCGGCATATTTTTGAAAAGCTTTACCCATATCATTAAAATCATAATCCATAGGAACAAAAAAAGAAGAAACGTTTCTACATCCCAATCCAAAATATCGAAATACATCGTCGGCAATCAATTCTAAATCATCATTTGTTTCAGTCCCGGTCAGAATCGCAATAGAGTTGCGATTATGTCTTAGTATTTTAGGGTATGACCCAAAATAATATTCAAAATATCTGTTTGTATTATTATTTCCGGTAGCAATTACTGCATTGAAATCTTCAAGTTTCTGGTCGGAAATCAGAATTTTATCCAATTCTGTTGTGATTTCATTATTAATGGTATTAATTACCCATTTGAAGAGGATATTGTCTTTTGAAGAAAGTTTTATCCTAATTTTTGCTCCACAAATAAATCCACAAATTAAGTCATGCAAACCAACTAATGGGATGTTGCCCGCAGATATAATACCAAGTTTTATGTTTTCTAAGCCGTTAACAGGAATGTTGTATGCGTCAACCCAATTGTTTATGTTTTGTTTTTTTAGTAAATCGCTCCACTCTGTCAAAGCAAATCGAACATTTTGCTCTGTAAACCATGGATTGTTTACCCTAATATTATTAAATCCGGGGAATTCGGATGTTTTCTCTTCGAGGCAAACTCTGTTAAATAATTCTCCTAGGTCTGATAATATCTGTACTCTTTCTGATAATTTCATTCTAATAACCCATTTCGTTCCAAGCTTCGTCAAATGCTTGATTTATTTCATTCATATTGTCGGGGTTGATAGAATACATAATTATAAAGTAAATCAATAATATTGCTCCAAGAGCAAGTCCTATGATTGCACAAATTCTACCTGCATTAAGATTTCCTAGTGAAGATTGCTTGTATAGACTAGGGTTTGCTGCGTAAGCTTTTTTAGCTTTTCCTGCCAAGATTAAAGCTATAATCGCCAAAATTGGTCCCAAAAAGGGTCCGCAGCAACATAAACTTAAAATGGAAAGAATCCCAAGAGTTAGAACTCCAGCCGAATTAGGAATATTAATTTTAAAGTTGTTTTGATGTGCATGATTAGGTTGTTGATAATTATTTTGAGCTTGGTAGCTTTGTTGCTGATTAAACTGCTGTTGGTTTTGCTGTGGAAACTCCGTTTGTTGGTTTGCAGTATATTGATTGCTATGATTATTAGAGTTTGGGTCAAAACCTCGGTTTGGGTTCTGATCCTGATAAGTTTCCTGTCCAGGGATAGGAGGGATTTGGTTTATTTCAGGGATACTTGCATGAGAATTGTCCTTCTCGTTAAAATCATTTTGTTTTAAATTTTTATTATCATTTTCCATAACTTTCTTTTTAATGGTTTATTAGAATATATACATAATTCAAAGATATAATAATTGCATTAAATATGAAAAAATATTTTAAAATTTTGGCACCATTACGAAAATCAAATTTTAAGTGCAGTAAAAGATAAATTATCATAAAAACTAAAGGGATAAGAGCAGGGTAGTTTAAAATGCTTTCTACTACATGTCCTCTCAGTAGTTCAATGATAGATCTTTGCATGCCACATCCCGGGCAGGGTAATCCTGTGGTTTCTTTAACAGGACAAGGCAACATGTGTCTTTCGAGCCAATCTAACATGCACCAAAAATAGTAAAAATTTGAACTTATAAAATGTGTTTCTGTTAGAATCGTCGTAATAAAAATATTCGAAATAATTGGAAGCTATTTTATTTTAGATTATTTTAGATTTTTATTTAATATTTATAGTTTTGAAAATAAATTGGATTATTCTTTTTATTTTAGCATCAATTACAAGCTTTGGTAAAACTGATTTGCGAAAAAAATCATTGTCTGAGTATTATATCTCCAATGCTGAGGCAATAAAATCTATTTCAAAAGAAGACGCTTTAAAAACAATTGATTCTGGGATAATTTATCTATCTAATTTAAAAAATGATAGTCAAATTGGAGATTTATACTTTTACAAAGCCCGAATTTACGATTTTTATTATGAGTATGATTCTTCGTTCATATTTTATAAAAAAGCTGCCCCTTTTCTTATTAAATCATCAAACAAAATTGATGCTGCAAAATCGTACATAAATATTGGATATGAACATTATTATAGAGGAGAGTATGAACTTGCATTGTTCTCTTATAATTTAGCCGAAATTCTATTAGAAAATCAAGAAGATATTCTGCTAAAGAGTAAAGTATATAACAACAAGGGGCTTCTTAAAAAATCAATTGGGGAGTATTATGAAGCCATACTTGATTTTCAACTTGTTATCGATTTGTTGGAAAATACAGAGCATGAGTTGAATTTAGCAAATGCTTTCAATAATATTGGTATAATATATTGGGAGCAGAAAAACTATCAACTTGGGATAAATTATTTCGAAAAAGCTTTGAAACTTTATTATAAAAACAACTCGACTCCCGATATTGCCTCGACGTATGTAAATATTGGTTTGATTTTTAGTAGTAAGTCCGATACAACAAAAGCTATTTATTATTATGATCAGGCTATTGATTTGTATTCGCAAATAAATAACTATCAGGAGATGGGACTTGCAATGATTAATAAAGCGGTTTTGTTGGATAAAAACAAGCGTTTTGAAGAAGCTGAGATGCTTTTTTTAAAATCACTAGAATTTTTTGATAAAGAAAAATATAATTTAGGCGTTTTTATCGTAAAATGTAACCTTAGCCAGTTTTATTCGGAGAAAGGAGACAAAAACAAAGCAATAAATTATGCTTTACAAGCAATAAGTATGACTGAAATTGACAAGCCACTCAATTATCTGTCAGAAACTTACCTAGTTTTAGCATCGACTTTTACAGAATTACGAGATTTCCAAAAGGCAAATGAGTATTTATTTAATTATGTGCAAATCAAAGATACTGCTTTTAATATTGAAATAAACAAAGAAATTGCAGAATTGCAAACGAAATACGAAACTGATAAGAAAGATTTACAATTGGATATATATAGCAAACAAATAAAAATAAATGAGTTAGAAATAGAACAGAGCCGGAACTATACTCTTATCGCAATTTTTATTATCATTCTAGTACTTATTTCTACCTTTATTTTTGCAATTCTTTATTTGCAAAAAAGAAGATCTTATATGTCTTTAGTAGAGCAAAATTTTAAATTAGCAAAATCAGATATCGAAAAGGAAAAAAAGCTACTTGAAATAAAAGAACCTGAACCTAAACTTTCTTCTCAAATAAATCCAGAAACTAATATTAACGACAGTCAAAAACTAGAGTTATTAGATAGTCTGTCTAGGATAATGGAAGTCGAAAAAATATTTATGAATTCACAACTTACAATAAATGAGTTGGCAAAACTATTGAAAACAAATCGCAATTACCTATCCCAAATAATTAATGAGAATTACAATATAAATTTTAATAATTATTTAAACGAGTTTAGGGTAAGAGAAGCTAGAAAATTATTAATAAGTGAAAAATTCGACAACTACACAATAGAGGGCATTGGTCAAACTGTTGGATTCTTTAATAGGGCTAGTTTTAACACTGCCTTTAAAAAACATACAGGTGTAACTCCCTCGTTTTTTAGAAATAACTACTTCACAATAAGTAAACTGTCTTAAATCAATTAATTGAGTTTACAACTAAATAATTAGTAAAATAAAGCCTCATTTTTAAGCAATTTAACTCTATTTGCATTTTTTTATAAGTAATTGATATTCAGCAGTTTGCCATTTTGACTTGTAAAGATTGTTCATTCTTTACATACTATGTTTTTTTTTAGTGTATTTGGGTCGTAATTTTGGAAAAGATTAACAAAATTATCAATTAAAAAAATGTAGTCATGAAAAAGAAATTTACAATCATCTCAGTTTTACTTCTAATTAACAGTCTTGTTTTTTCACAAGATAACAATGAAAATTATCAAGCCTTGCCAATTCCTTATGAGAATAGCGCAGGATTAAGTTATGGACAAGTTGTTTCGATAGATGGTAATTATGCTGCAATCGGATGCCCTGGATACGATAGTAATAGTGGTAAAGTCGAATTATTAGAGTATTCCGGTTCTTCGTGGGAAGTCGTTGCAGTACTAACATCCTCAAATGTAAATCCAGATGACAATTTTGGCTCAAGTGTTTGCATCAATCAAGACATAGTAATAATTGGTGCATACAATAACGATGAGTTAGGTACAAATGTAGGAATGGCCTATATATTTGAAAAGCCAAGTAGTGGATGGACAGATATGACAGAAACAGTTAAGCTATTTCCTTCCGATGGTGATAATTCGGATCTTTTCGGGGTTTCAGTAGCTGTAAACAACGACATTGCGTACGTTGGAGCATCAGGTTGGGACGGTGATTTTTCATCCGAAGGTGCAATTTATGTTTTTCAAAAAACATCAACAACTTGGGAAGATTTTGAAGAAATAGCAATGCTTAATTTGTCCGACCCCTCAAATATAGATCAACTTGGCAAAAGCATATCTGTATATGATGATATTTTAGTAGCAGGCGTTTCGTATGATGATGAAAATGGGACAAACTCAGGAGCAGCTTATATATTTGAAAAACCTGTTTCAGGATGGGCAAATGCCACAGAAACAGCCAAACTTACAGCAACCGACTGTTCGGAGTTTAATTATTTTGGTAACAGTGTATCTGTTTACGGAAATACTGTTGTTGTTGGCACAAGTGCTAGTAAAGGTGGATATATATTTGAAAAACCTATTACAGGATGGATAGATGCAACCCAGGATGCAAAATTAACTCAGAGCATTCCTGAACAATATGACGGATTTGGCAAATTTGTTTCTATCGATGACCAAACCATAATTATAGGTGCTCCCTATAGTGATTATGATGGCATAATAAATAGTGGTTCAGCATATATTTATTCTAAACCAAGCACAGGTTGGGTAGATGCAGTTGAAAATGCTGTAATTTATTGTTCAAATTCTGAAGAAGATTTCTTGTTAGGAAGTGCTTTAGATATTAGTGGCGACATAATTGTTGTAGGCATACCTCTTTATAGTGTGGCTTACGCAAATCAGGGTGGCGTTTGTCTTTATCATAAACCTGTTTCTGGTTGGGTTAATAATAGCTCTGAAGACTATTTCTTAACTCCTTTACCATATTTGCATAATGCAGCGGAAAATGCCGGATATAGTGTTTCCATTTCCGGAGATTATGCTGTAATGGGAGCTTATGGATATAACGACAATTCAGGATTAGCATACGTATTGTACTATGATGGTTCAAACTGGAATAATATTGCACAACTTTCTCCATCAGATGCAGAAAATGATGCACACTTTGGATATTCTGTGGCAATACACGATGATGTAATTGTAGTTGGGGCATATCAGAGTTATGATTCGCAATTAGGTAGTGGATCAATTTATGTTTTCGAAAAACCTATTGATGGGTGGTCTGATATGACAGAAACAGCAAAGCTAACAGCATCGGTTGAATCTGGAAGACACTTAGGATATGCTATAGCTTTTGATGGAAATACTATTGTTGCAGGAGCACCTTTTGACAATATTGATGGCGTAATAACTATGGCAGGTAGTGTTTATGTTTTTGAAAAACCTGAAGATGGTTGGGCCACAGGACATGAAAATGCCATTTTACAAGCATCAGACCCCGAAGCATCTGACTATTTTGGTAGCTCAGTGGCTGTCGAAAATGATATAATTGTTGTTGGACATTATATCGATAACGAAAACGGTAATAGCTCTGGCTCTATATATGTGTATGAAAAATCTGGCGAAAATTGGATAAATGCAACTGAAACAACAAAATTTTCTTCAAGCAACTCGGAGGCAAATTGCTACTTCGGATATTCAGTCGATATTAGTAACCAAATAATTGTTGCGGGTTCTTTTCCTCAATTATCAAGCATTGCCGGATTTGCATCTGTATTTCAAAAAGATGAAGGTAATTGGGTAGAGTTGGCTAATTTATCAAATTCTGATGCTACAAGCAGCGACAATTTTGGAATTGATGTTTCAATCGATAACGATATTATAGTTGTTGGCGCAAACAATAATAGTAGTAGTGGAGCTTCTTACCTTTTTAAGCAAGCATCAACAGGATGGACAAACATGACAGAAACAATAAAACTTACCGCTTCGGATGCAACAGAAAATGATTACTTTGGAATAAATACAGATATTCAAAACGGTAAAATTATTATTGGAGCAAACGGATTAGATTCTAATGGTAGTGAATCCGGTGGAGCATATTTATTCTTATTGCCTTATGTTTTAGAAGAACCCGAAAGTATTAGTAATGTATGTGGAAATGAAGTTGTGTCTTTTGATATTTCTGCTGTTGCCACCGGATACCAATGGCAAATTAGCGACGAAGATGGAATAGTATTTTCCGATATAAATGATGATGAGGTATTTACTGGATATGATTCAGAATCTTTGGTAGTTAATCTCAATTCTAATTTAGATAATCTTTATGTAAGATGTAATGTTTTTGGTGGCGATGAATTTATTTCTGTTGGTCCATATCAAATTTTATTAGAAAATGAATTGCCCGAATTAGAAGTACAAAACATAGAAATATTTACAGATGAATCTGGCTTTGCATATCTTAACTCTAGCGACTTAGTTGTTTTAGCATCAGATAATTGTATGATTGAGGATACAATTTTAAGTCAATCTGTATTTAACTGCGATGAAAACTCTGTTTTTGTTGATGTTGCCGTAATTGATATTTCAGGAAATTCTTATGTGCAAGTGTCTAATGTAACTGTTACAGACACAATCAAGCCCGAAATAAATTGTGCAGAATCTATAAATGTTGTTGCAGACCAAGGACAACAATATTACACTGTACAAGGAACCGAAATAGATCCTACCAACGCAGCCGACAACTGTGGAGTGGAAAGCATTTTAAACGATTTTAATAATTTGTCATCCTTAGCAAATGTCCAAATTCCTGATGGAAATACAACTATTATTTGGACTGCAACAGACAATTCAGGCAATCAAAACACCTGTACCCTTAATATATTTGTTGACCAATATGTTGGATTTAACGATTTAACTAATCCTAATACTATTGCATACCCAAATCCATTTAACAATTATCTAAACTTAGAAAATCAAACTAATTCTAAAAATGTAAACTTTGAAATATGCGATGCATTGGGACAAATTCTTATTGCTGGCAAAGTTGATCATTTAAGCCGCATCGACACTAGTGAATTACCTTTCGGAGCATACATTTTAAAAATTAAAAACGAGAAAAATACTAGCATTATTAAAATTATTAAAGAGTAAATTCAAGTTGCGACATCATAAATATTGTAAACAAAACAAGTAAATATAAATCTTAAAAATAAAAAATGATGAAAACGATTGATGAAAATTTTAGCAGAAATCATAGTTATGTAAGAATAAGATTAAGTAGTTTATTATCCTTTTATAAAAAGAAAATAGATACAATCCTAGGGTTATTTTTAGTGATAAGTATAATGGCAATCAGTTCAACCATTACCGCTCAAGAATATTCGTTTGAATATAACCTAATAAACAACGGACTTGCAGAAATTAGTGTTGGAGAGCATTCGAACTTTGAATTTGCAGACCTTGATGCCGATGGCGATTTAGATTTATATGTAGGTTTGGATGATGCCCATATAAAGAAATATATTAACGATGGAGATGCGAGTTTTACACCTTCAACAAATCTGCAAGCAGATGGATTAGATATTAATGCAGCTGGTTCTAATGTTAACCCTTCATTTGCTGATATGGATAATGATGGAGATTTAGATTTGTTTATACCTAATAATTCTAGAATAGAAATGTTTATAAATGATGGAGAAGGAAATTTTTCGACAGTAGGCAACATTCAGGCAGATGGAACTGATATATATTTGGAAGGCAACTCCTCTTTAGCTTGGGAGGATATTGGTAATGATGGAGACTTAGATTTGTTTGTAGGAGATTTTTTGGGAAATGTTAAAGTGTATCTAAATAATGGCAGTGCCGAATTTGTTGAAGCTTCTAATTTGCAAGCAGATGGTACAGAAATAGATTATAATGATGAAATAGGAATTTCATTTGCTGATATAGACAATGATTCTGATAATGATTTGTATATTTGTAATATCTCAGGATATATAGATGTATTTTCAAATAATGGCTCGGGGATTTTTTCATTTTCAGAAACTTTATCGGCAGATGGTACACAAATAGTTGCTGGCTGGTCTGCCATACCACAATTTGCCGATTTGGACGATGATGGTGATTTGGATTTATATTTTCGGGATAATAGTAATTTTATTCAGATATTTCTAAATGATGGATACGGCGTATTCACAACTTCTGGAAATGTTCAAGCTATTAACCCTGAAATAGATTTAGGCTCGTATTCGAGCCCTGTATTTGCAGACTTTGACACGGATGGTGATTTAGATTTGTATGCAGGCTGCGATGCTGGCTACATAAAAGTGTTTTCTAACGATGGCAATGCTAATTTCTCATTTGAGTCTAATCTTCAAGCAGATGGAACAGAGATTAACTTTGGCGAAAGATCTGTCCCTGTTTTAGCCGACTTAGATTTAGATAGCGATTTAGATTTTTACATTGGCAATGAGGATGGGAATGTTGAGATTTTTTATAATGATGGAAGTGGCGTTTTTTCTTCGGGGGGCAAACTTCAAGCCGATGGTTCTGATATTGATGTTGGCTTTAACTCAAGTCCCGAATTTGCAGATCTTGATAATGATGGAGACCTAGACTTATATGTTGGTGAAAGATATGGTAGCATAAAATGCTTCATCAATGATGGTCTAGGAGTTTTTACCGCATCAACAAATCTATATGCCGATGGTGAAGAACTAAATATTGGTTCCTACTCAAATCCAACTTTCGCCGACATTGATAATGATAACGATTTAGATTTATTGGTTGGCGAAGTTATTGGTGACATAAATATATTCGCTAACGATGGCAATGGTAATTTTGAGTCAATTGGCACTCTTGAGGCAGATGGCAATGAGATTAATTGTCTTTATGGTAAGGTTGTCTTTGCAAATGTTTTTAACTCGTGTTCTAAAGAGTTATTTCTAGGTAATAAGTACGGAACTATACAGTATTTTAGTTTTGTTGATACAACAGCCCCTGATGTTCCAATAATTGCAGAAGTAACTGCAGAGTGTTCAATTATTGTAAATCCTCCAACCGCTAACGATAATTGTGGCATAGAGATAACCGGAACAACAACCGATCCAACAGAATATAGCGAACAGGGAACATATACAATTAATTGGAGCTTTGTGGATGATGCTGGTAATACTTCAACTCAAACACAAAATATTATTCTACAAGATGTTACTCAACCAACAATTACTTGTACTGAAAATCAAACAATATATGCTAATGAATTAGATAACTACATTGTACAGGGAACAGAATTTGATCCGGGTTCAATTTTTGATAATTGTGAAATTGCCAACATAGTTAATGACTTTAATAGTTCTGAAACCTTAGAAAATGTGCAACTTGAAGTTGGCACGCATAGTATAATGTGGACAATTACTGATGAAGCAGGAAACTCCAATACATGTACTTCACAAATAATTGTTGAAGATTTTGTCGGAATAGATTCCCATCAATCCAATACTATATCAGTATTTCCTAATCCTGCAAACAAAATTGTATATTTCAGTTTTAAAGATAATTATTCGATTGATATTTTAAATGTTAGGATGTTTGACATTACAGGTAAAGAAGTTTATTACAAAAAAAGCACAGAGTCGAACATATTTTCATTAGATATTTCATCTTTTAAAAACGGGATATATATTGTATCTATTGAATCAGAAAACCAAATTAGTTACACTAAAATTGTTAAACAATAAAACTTATGAAAACACTAATATCTATATGTCTAATTTTTCTGGGCTTACCTGTTTTTACTCAGACAAATACTGTATTAAAAAAACAAATGTTTTGCACTGCGATACAAAACTTAAGTACTTCACCATATTATGTGGTAATAAATGTAAAAAACCATAAAACAGGAAGCTTCGAGGAGCTTTGCATAGACACTCATTCTTTATCTAAACTTATAAATATTAACAAATACGACTGTGATAAAAATTCTGATTTGCAATTTGAATTTGATGAAAAAACTTTGGATGATTTGTACACTCGCATCTACACTCGAGAAGAGCTGAAGCTATATGAAGATTCAATAAAAAATCTGGACTTATGGCCTGATATAAAAACAGGGAAAACCATTAGTAAAGTTTTTAAGCAAACTGAATTTAAACAACAAATTATGTTTGCACATATTTTATTCAACAATGGATTTATGGTGTCGCGTTCTTGTTTAGCCGGGAATATTATTAATTTTATTACCTATGAAAATGATATAAAACCGCATTTTTAAGTCAATAAATTATTCTTTTTATAATAATACTATTTTAATTATAAGTGAGTGTTAGTTTAGTTTTAAATAATAAATTATACGATATGAAATTAAAATTACTAAGGTTATATTTAGTCTTTCTATTCGGACTAGGACTGACAGGACTACAAGCACAAGAAAGCGTTAACGGCACAGGCGGTAATGCTTCGGGCAGCGGAGGCTCAGTAAGTTATTCAGTTGGACAGGTTGGGTATCAAACTCATTCCGGAACAAGCGGCTCAATAGCCGAAGGAATTCAACAACCTTATGAAATTTCGGTAGCATCGGAATTAGAAGAAGCCAAAGGCATAAATCTTTCAGTTTCGGCTTATCCTAACCCAACAACCGATTTCCTAAATTTGAAAGTTGAGAATTTTGACAACACAAATTTGTCGTATCAGCTTTTCGACATAAACGGAAAACTTTTTGAAAGCAAAAAAATCACAGGCGACCAAACAAGCATTGTTATGAGTAATCTTGTGTCAGCAACGTATTTTGTAAAAGTAACCGAAAGCAACAAAGAAGTAAAAACGTTTAAAATCATTAAAAATTAAGGAGGAATAAATATGAAAAAGTTATTTACAATTTTAGTAGCCGTATTATTAACGGCAACAGTGTGGGCACAAGCACCACAAAAAATGAGTTATCAGGCAGTAATTCGTAACAGCAGTGATGTTTTAGTTACTAATACCCAAGTTGGAATGGAAATAAACATCCGCCAAGGTTCACAAACTGGAACCATTGTTTATACCGAAACGCAAACCCCAACAAGTAATGCCAATGGCTTGGTAAGTATTGAAATAGGTGGCGGTGCAGGTTTTAACACCATCGATTGGGCAAACGATACTTATTATATCGAAACCAAAACCGACCCAACAGGAGGAACAACATACACTATAACAGGCACAAGCCAATTATTAAGTGTGCCTTATGCTTTGCATGCAAAAAGTGCTGAAAGTGTTTCAGGAACAATAACAGAAACCGACCCTATATATGTGTCAAGTCAGGCAGCGAACATTACAGAAAATGATATTTTTAACTTAAGTAATTTATCAGGAGAAAATACTGGAGATCAGAATTTGAATTTTTTAGTTACAAAACTTGCTTTAGCTGATTCTATTGCTCAGTTGCGCAGCGAAATACAAATAGTGGCAACATATTCTGTTGGTGACTATGCACAAGGAGGTGTTGTTTTTTTCGTTGATGAAACGGGACAGCATGGATTAGTTTGTTCTAAAGAAAACCAAAACGGTGGTAGCGGTATTCGTTGGTATGCAGGTACAAATGGTGTAACACAGGCACTAGGTGATGGATTATATGCAGGCGAAGCAAATACAGCAATAATTATTGCAGCGCAAATAGCTATTGGAGATGATTATGCAACTTATGCTGCTCGGATATGCAATGAGTTGCTTGTTACCGAGGGGGATATAACATATGGCGATTGGTATTTGCCCTCTAAATATGAGCTAAATTTAATATATGAAAATAAATCGATCATTGAAGCAACTTCGCTGGCAAATGGTGGACAATCTTTTATAGAAGGATATTATTGGTCTTCTACTGAATTTGAATACGATCTTTCGAAGGTTCAGAAATTTGATAGTACTGGTAATCAAGTTAGTGGGTTTAAAAATAGTCTATGCTATGTTAGAAGTATTCGCTCTTTTTAAAATTGGATAATTATCAATGGAATTTGTTCTTTTTAATCTTTTTTAATGTAAACTTATTCTATGACAAGTCAAAAAGTGAAACGTATTATTACATTTACTAAAACTTAATCAGTACAAGTCGAAGCATAACAAAAGTTTTATTTCAGCAGATGTCCTATATAGTTATGATAAATCAATAATGTTATTGAATTTAATATTTTTATATTTAGTCTTGTATATATAGATAAATTCAAAATACGAAATGTGTAAATATTATTTCTCACAAAGAAAATACATATGAATATTTGTATTTTTAAACTTTGACTAAACATTTAACATACGCCTTAACAACTGTTTTATTGCTTATTAAATTTCGATGGAAATTTAGCAACATCAAAACTATTGCCAAGAAGAGTTAATATCTTTTGAGAATCCCATCAAAAAGTATTAAACTAAAGTTGTTGTAAATATCTTGTAATAATGGATTTGTCGTATCTCTGTATTGTTTGGGTTGGAAATTTGGTGAGTTTTATTAGTTATAAAACATAAGGGTAGCTAATATTTTTTATAAATATTTATTGTTTGTGTTTTTGTCAGTTAACAGAAATTCTTTAACCTTTTTTCATGTTTTTCTTTTGATTTGATGTAATTTTTATATATTTACATTTCGTTACATTTAATTTATTAAAGCATGAGCAAGTTTTACAAATTTACACTGCTAAGTCTATTTGTTTTGTCTTATACTATTATGTATTCACAAAATGGTTCGGTTAAAGGTGTTGTTAAAGATGAATCGGGTGAGCCTCTTTATGGTACAAATGTTGTCGTTAAAGGTAAAAGCATTGGCGTTATTACCGATTTTGACGGAAAGTTTCTGGTAAATGATGTTCCTGCTGGAAATCAGATTATTGAGTTTTCGTTTATTGGAATGAAAACGAAGGAATTTCCGGTTGTTATTGAGTCTGGTAAAGCAACAACACTTGATGTTGTTATGATCGAAGATGCTGTAGTTTTGGAGGATGTCGTTGTTATTGGATATGGACGTCGTCAAAAACGAGACGTTACCGGTGCAATTACCTCAATTAGCTCCGACGATTTGGGCGATGCTGTTCTTCCAAGTTTAGAAACCAGTATGCAAGGTCGTGCTGCCGGTGTTCAGGTAACGACTTCTAATGGGATGGCAGGTTCCTCAATAAATGTTAAAGTTCGTGGAACAAACTCCATTTCAGCAGGCTCGCAGCCATTGTATGTAATTGACGGAATTCCTGTGTCAAATGGCGATTTTTCCGCAAATAATACAGGTTCAGGTTTTAATGCCTTGTCTGATTTAAATCCAAACGATATCGAATCAATTCAGATTTTAAAAGATGCTGCTGCTGCCTCCATTTATGGATCTAGAGGTGCAAACGGTGTTGTTTTGATTACAACTAAAAAAGGAAAAGCCGGTAAAACAAAGTTTAATATTAATTACTATTCGGGCTTTACCGAGGCTGCTAATAGATTAGACCTTTTATCGGCAGAAGAACATCTTGCATTACGTGATTCTGCTCGAACAAGACGAGGGCTAGAGCCTGAGAATCCAAGTGCTGTAATTTATACACCTTCAAATGGCGCATCAATTACACGTGAGCAAGCTGATAGTATTGCAGCACTCGGGGGAACTGATTGGATCGATCAAGTGTTGCGTCGTGGATTTGTTCAGGAATTAAATGCATCTGCTCAGGGGGGTAACGAAAAAACTATTTTCTATATGGGTATGACTTATCGTGACGAAGAAGGTTTTGTTATTGGAAACTCTTATGACAGATTAAGTGGTAGAATAAATGTCGAAAACAAAGCAACTGATAAATTAAGCCTTGGGACAAACATGTCGGTCTCATACAGTAAAAATAAACGAGTACCCACAGGTGATGCCGGCGGATTAGGTATTGCGCAACAAAAACTCCCATATTTGCCGGTTTATAATCAAAACGGAGACTATTACGACCCATACAATAATCCGTTATGGCAGTTGGAAAACTGGAATTTTCAGGCTAACACCTTTAGATCTATATCAGGTTTGTTCCTTAATTATGAAATTACTGATAATTTCTCTTTCCGATCAGAATTTGGTGTCGATTTTATGAATTTGTCCGAAGATGAGTTCCGTTTTAGGAATACACAGGACACAGGCTCTGTTTCTTCAGCGTGGGACAGACGCACAAATGTTTTTAATTATACAACTAATAATTATTTTACCTACAACTCAAAAATTGGAGAAAATCAGGAGGCAGATTTTACTCTTGGGCATTCATATCAGCGTTCAAATACCAGTGGAGTAGGACTAAATGGGTGGAATTTTCCTAATGATAATCTTACAAGTCCCGGCTCTGCCGATCCAAGCGATATGACAGGATACAGCTACTCAACAGCTTTTGCTTTCGATTCGTACTTCTTTCGTGTAAACTACAAACTAAATAACAAATATTTAGCTGGATTTAGCATTAGAACTGATGGATCATCAAGGTTTGGGCAAGAAAATAGATATGGTACATTCCCTGCCGTATCGGTTGGGTGGATAATGAGTGACGAAGATTTTATTAAGGATATCGAATCTATAAGCTTTCTAAAGGTAAGAGCAAGTTATGGTTTGACAGGAAATGCAAATATAGACGATTATGCACATTTAGGATTTTACTCTCCTGTTGGAGGATATAATGGAGCTGCTGCAATTGTGCCATCAACTCTATTAAATCCTTATCTTAGTTGGGAAAAATCAATTATGCTCGATTTAAATATCGATTACGGATTTTTCAATAATCGAATTAGTGGGAGTTTAACATATTATAATAAAAAGAGCTCCGATTTATTGTTGCAGGTTACTCTTCCTTCATCTTCAGGGTATTCTAAAATTTGGCAAAATATTGGTGCTCTAACTAATAATGGTGTCGAATTCGATTTAAATACACACAATATTCAGGGCGATTTTAAATGGTCAACTAATTTTAATATTGCATTTAACCAAAATGTTGTAACTGATGTTGGAGGCTTACCTCCGGATGCTTTCGATAATAAAGCGGGTGGAGATGCAAGAGTAATTTTAGACTATCCGGTTGGTATTGCTTACCTTGTTGAGTGGGCAGGAGTTCAACAACAAGATGGCGAAATTGCTCTTTGGAATGTTGATGGAACACCGGTTTTAGATACTGAAGGTAATCAACAAACTGCTTTTGTGCCTGCTGGTACGGAGCTGTATTTTGATATAAACGGTAATCTTATGACTTATGCAAACCCAACAGGCGATTTTTATGGTGATAACCGTAAACCTTCAGGAAGTCCATTCCCAAAAGTTGTTGGAGGTATTACAAATACATTTTCTTACAAAGGGTTTGATCTTAGTTTCTTGTTTATTTATCAATATGGGAACACAATTTATGACGATCAGGCAAAACGGATGATTGGCGATTATACTTCAATAGCACAACGTCCAGATATTCTTGATGCATATTCTGAAAATAATATCGACACAGACGTTCCGGGTTTAAATGAGTATTCAACTTATGTTAATTCGACCAGATTCTTATATGATGCATCTTTCCTGCGACTTAAAAACTTATCGCTGGGATATAGTTTTAGTAAGCAAGTTTGTGACAAAATGCATCTTGGAAGTTTAAGAATCTATATCTCAGGAAATAATTTGTGGACTTTAACAAATTATCCCGGTTGGGATCCGGAAGTTATTCGCAATACTAGTGCATCTGACCCCGATTCAAATGTGTCGTTTGCAGCTCCTTCGTTTGCTACTCCTCAAGCTAGAACTATTATTGGAGGTATTCAAGTTTCATTTTAAAACATAAAAACATGAAAAATTTAATTATAAAGTCTATCATTATTATTGTAAGCGCATTTTTCGCCTTTTCGATTTTTACTTCATGCGAAAAATTACTCGAAACAGATTTAAATGATCGTATTCCAAATGACATGGCTATAAACAGTACTCGTGATTTACAATTGGTTCTTAATGGAGCTTACGATGCTTTGCAATCGGGGTCAGTGTTGGGCGGAAACCCTGTGATTTATGCCGAATTGCTTTCTGATGAGACAAAAATTGGTAATGAGCAAAAACTTAACAGATTTGGGAAGTATGAAATATACACAATGACAACTTCTCCTCAAATAACCGAGATAGCCTCTTTTTGGAGCTCTGCATATTCTGCTATTAATAGAGCAAATAATGTTATATATGCTATTGATAATGAGTTAGTGGATGATGCTGATTTTGAAAAATATAAAGATCAATTAAAAGGTGAGGCTCTGTTTATTCGCGCTGTTTGTCATTTTGAACTTGTAAGATTTTTTGCAAAACCATATAACGTAAACACTCCGGGAACCAATAGCCAAATTGGAGTTCCTTATCGAAAATCTCCATCTATCTCTCCCGATAGTCTTAGTCTTGCAAGAGCTAGTGTTGAGGATGTTTACACAAACATAATTTTAGATTTGCAAGAATCTAAAACATTACTCGAAAACGCAGGAGCAATGACATCCACAAGTTTTGCATCTGCTATGTCATCAACAGCAATGTTAGCAAGAGTTTGCTTTTTTAAAGGTGATTATAACTTGGCCTCAGAATACTCAAATGAAGTAATTTCAGATTCCTATTACGAATTGTCCGAGAATGTTAGCGATATTTTTAATTTGTCAGGTAATGAGTATAATCCCGAAGTGATTTTTCAAATTGTAAACATAAGTACCGACAATAGTAATAGCTTAATAGATGCTTACAGTAGGGCTAAAAATCCTTTGTTCCAAACTAATGCCGATATATATAATCTCTACGAGGAAAACGATACTCGTAGAAATTTAATTACAAAATATTTTGTAATTTACTACATAAAAAAATATGATGAATCGGTTGTTGAAGGTGAATCACAGCCATTAAACAGAGTTTATTTAAGATTGGCAGAAATGCATCTTATTAGAGCAGAATCAAATTTGATTGCAGGTGGACCAAATAATTCTGTTTATGCCTTTGATTCGTACAACGCACTTCGTCAGAGAGCATTTGACGAGAATTATGTACCCGAAACTGTCGCATTGGGTAATTTGCTTGATAGCGTTAGGTTAGAGCGAAGGAGGGAACTATGTTTTGAAGGCGACAGATATCACAACCTCAAAAGACTTCAATTACCGCTTCGAGATGATGTCGAATGGAATGCCGATGCACCTATTTTTAAAATTCCTGCCGACGAAGTATCCGGCAATAGTTTGATGGAGCAGAATCCGTAAGATTATGACCAATGTAGATATTATTGAGCAGGTAAAAACTGCTTTGGAAGCTTTTGCAACTGAGCATAACAGATTGTCGGGACAGCGATTTTTTAAAGAAGAGGTTTGCTTGATTGGTGTTAAATCTTCGGATGCGAGAAATGTAGCAAAAACTTGCTACGACTTGGTTAAAGATTTTGAAAAAGAGCAGCTTTTTAACGTTTGTGAGGAGTTATGGGACACAAATTGTATGGAACTTTGTTTTGTTGCCTGTAACTGGTCGTTAAGACGAAAAAAAGAATTTATTGAAGCTGATTTTGAAGTATTTGAAAAATGGGTGAGCTCTTTCATTACTAATTGGGCAACTTGTGATACATTTTGCAATCATAATGTTGGCGAATTTGTTATGAAATTCCCAAATTACGTTGAGAACTTAAAAATATGGGCTAAATCTCATAATAGATGGGTGAAAAGAGCCGCTGCAGTTTCTCTCATAATTCCTGCACGTAAAGGATTGTTCCACACGGAGATATATCAAATTGCAGATATACTTTTGCTCGATTCTGATGATATGGTTCAAAAAGGTTACGGCTGGATGTTAAAATCTGCTTCTCAGTATGATCAGAAAGCAGTTTTTGACTATGTGTGTTCTAAAAAATCGGTAATGCCTCGAACTGCTCTAAGATATGCAATTGAGAAGATGCCAGAGGATATGCGAAAGATTGCGATGCAAAAAAAATTCAACAAAAAAGACTGCCAACTGACAGTCTTTTTTTGTTTGAAGAACAAAGGTTATTTCTCCTTTGATAAGTTCGAAAGATTTACCCACTGATCATCATACAACACACTTCGCCAGAGAGCTTTTGGCTAAAACTGTGGACACGAAATAGATCTGTACTGCTTTGTATTAACTCTGTAATTCTTAGGATATTTTACATTATAATCGAATGAAAACTTCTTAGATTCGGCCGGTTTTAACTTTGTTGTCCAGGTGATTTTTCCTGTCACAGGATTATATTCAGCTCCTGATAGTTCTCCAATACTAACTTCAATTTCACTTTCACGACTTATAGGAGCCTGATCAATAATTTTTAATTCTACTTCAACTTTTCGATTATTTTTAACTAAAATGTCGTAAGCAAAACTCTCTTTTCTGCTGTTTCCTAATAAGCTCTTTTTTGTAAACTCCTCGATTCTGTTACGCTTAATCGAAATTTGTTTGTCTCTTCCGAATGATAGTTCAAGTGTGTCGTTAAGAGTATTTGTGTTCAGGTGAGAAACTCCTAAATAAGTGTCCCCAAAATAAACATTCATATCACCGTCAATTAAACTCAAATCTTCCCATCCTGTAATTTTACCTATTAAATAAACGTGTGATTCATATTTAGGAACAGCATAATAGCTAAAATCTGCATCAAGGGTGTATTTTGTAACATCAATTGTGTAAGGTTTTCCGTTGTCCGGGATATTATATTTCTTCTCAATAGGGAATTCGACACTTATCTCAGATACTGTTACAGTACTGTATGCAATATTCTCGTCCATCACCTGATATTGTGCAGCCTCAAATTGACGATACTCATTTTTTATTGCATTATTGTAAATTCCGGCTTTTGAGTTATCTCCGGTAAAACCTAAATCCCAGGTAGAAATAGTAGGAGCCGAAGCGCCTTGTAAAGGATCGCCGGTAGATAAAATCATGTCAACCGATTGCCATGGAATGCCTGTATTATTAAAAACTTTAGCCTTATATCTCATCTCTACAGGTTCGCCAATTTCTTTGGCTTTTAAGTCATAAGCTGGAGCCCAGCCGCATTTGCCCGAAATGTAACTAATGTCGAAACCTGCTGTAATTGAAGATTCAGATTCATACTCAATTACAATCTTTTTAAATTGCATATTGTTTTTTATGATTATATCAGACTTTCGTTTATCAATATTGTTTATTAAATCGTTTTCGATTTGAATGGATTTGTTTAATTCTGTAACTTTGTCAGAAACAGCCAAATTCCTCTCCCTATAATAAGTTGAAGCAGTTTTTAAATCAGGAATATTTACCCCTGAATTAGCTCCTCCAATAGAAATATTATTTCTCAAATAATCCATTTCCGATTCGTAAGAGTTCTTTTGATTTGTCAAATTTGTAATCTTTTGTTGAATCAACTTTATCGAATCGTTCATTCTTTTTATTTCCGGAAACTCTTTTTCTGCATCTTGATAATAGTCAACTACTGAGAGCGATAGTATTTCAACTGAATGTTTGTTCGATATCTGCACACTATTTGCAACAGCATGCGGACTAATACACTTGATCTCAAATTCACCACGACCTTTTTCTAATTTAATGCTGGATGTCGCTTTAACTTCTGCACCATAAAGATATACGGTCACTTTTTCGATCTTAGCATTTGTGCTATTTGCATTTTGACTAATGCATAACATTGGCAAAAAAGACAATGCCAAACTAAAAAAAACTAGCTTTTTCATAATTATGATTTTTGATTTTAATAGCAAAGTTAATAAATTTACAGAAATTCATCTGTTTTAGAAAACATTTCTAAAAGATTATTACTCTACTAGACCTAAGCCTTTTTTGTTGAGTTTGTTTTCTGACTTTAACTCAGAATAGATTTTGTCGAGAATACCATTAATAAATACGCTGCTTTTTTCTGTGCTATAAAACTTAGCGATATCAAGATACTCGTTGATAGTAACTTTAACAGGCATATCGGGAAACTCAGTCATTTCACATAAACCTAAATGTAAAATAACCCTGTCGGTAAAAGCAATACGCTCAAGTTCCCATTTCTTCAATGTGTCTAGAATAGTTTTATCGTATTTTATCGTATTTAGAGCAGTTTTTATGATTAGTTTTTTAGCAAAATCTTCGTCTTCCTCATTTTTAAAGACATCTTTTATCGAATATTTAACATCTGCTTTGTCTTTAAGTTTTTTAATGCCTTGAACAATATTGCTTAACAAAAACTCGAGGTCGTCATTCCAGTAAATACTCTTTTCTTCAAGAATTTCGTCTAATTCTTCGTTGCCGGTGATTGTTTTTGATATTATTTTTTCAATTAATTGAATGTCTTCTTTTAGTGTTGATTCCATAGAAGACATATATTCTAAATAATAATCAGATTCGCTAATTTGTGTCCATAAAGTTTTGATAAATCTCTGTTGGTCACTCCAATCAAAATCATTATTACTGTAGAATTTGTTTATTATTGTATTATTGCGAAATAACTCAAAAACTTTGTTGTCGATAAATTTTGTGTTAGGATTTAAGTCTGAGTGAGTTGCAATTTGCTTTTTCTTATTATTCTCAATTCTCGTAACGGCAAAATCACAAACAGCTAAGAGTAAGCAGTGCAAATAAACGTATAATTCATGTGATTTTTCAATATTGAATCTTAGATTGTTCCATATCTTTTCGGCTGAAACTTCCCCGCTATCCTGCAAAAAGGCGTAATATGTTTGCATTGCCTTTATTCTTACTAGTCGTCGGCTAATCATGTATAAGTACTTTTTTTTTAATGCTGCAAATGTAATATAAATTCGCTGTTCAATTAACAAAATTTATATTATTTATAAAAAAATGCGAATAATATGATTTTTGTTAGAAAATTTTTCTGTAAATTTGTAGAGAACAATAAAAATTATTGTATGGAAGGCACTGAAAAAAGGAGAGAAGAGATTTATGCTGTTTCAGTAAGAGCAGGGAAAAGAACTTACTTTTTTGATGTTAAGGAAACTCGACAAGGGGATTATTATTTAACAATCACTGAGAGTAAAAAAGTTTTTGATAAAGACGGAAACTCTAGGTTTGAAAAACACAAAGTCTTTTTATATAAGGAGGACTTTGATAAATTTCAAGAGGGTTATCAAGAGGTTGTTGATTATATCAAAAGCGAAAAACCTGATTATTTTGAAAGAGTTGAGCAGGACAGATTGGAGTCTGAAGATGAGTCTGATAATCTAAATCCTGATCAAGAATAATTTTCATTAGTTAGTATATCAGGTCAATAATTTGTTTTAAATATTTGGCATCAATAGTGTCAAATGAATTTTTTTTGTCACTATCCACATCTAAAACACCAACTATTTTTTTATCATGATAGATTGGGACGACAATTTCGGATTTACTTAAAGAATTACATGCAATGTGTCCTTCAAAACTGTGAACATCTGCAACAATAACGATTTCCTTGCGATTTATTGCAGCCCAGCAGACTCCTGTATCTTTTTTTAATCTAAGACAAGCAAGAGGCCCCTGATATTGAGTGACTTCTAATTCTCCTTCATCTGTTAAAAAATAAAAACCTGTCCAGAAAAAAAGTGGGAATTTGTGGTGTAAAACTGCACAAATCGTCGCCATTCGACTCAAAGGATTTTCTACAGGCAAAATCAACGCTTTAATCTGCTTTAAAACCCTAATATATTTTTCTTCTTTCTTATCCATACTATTTGCTATTTGTTCTATTTTTATTTCAGACTACCCCTTTATTTATTTGTTTATGTTACTTCTCTTTATCAATCGAGTTTCTCGAAATTGTCTTTTGTCCAGCGCGCCTCTAAATCTCTGTAGGGAGGCCTGCGCACTCATCAACTTTCAAATTTTTGAGTTTTTCGAAAATTTACCTGTTTTTTCCATCCTTTTTCCTTTTTCCGAACAATTTTTTCAACCAACATTTCTTATTTTCAGCCTCAATCTGTGCAATACTATCAGTTTTTTGTTGTTCGATTTGTTTAAAACTTGTGTAAGGTGAGCGTTCTCCATAAAGATATATTCTTGGGAATAGGGCATTTTTATTTATTCCCATACCGCCATAAGCAAAACTCAAAGTGTTTTTACAAACGCTCCGCGCTAAGCTTTCCTGAGTTGTTTCAGTGATTCCGTCATTACGATTAACACGGTATCCATCCTGAACAGTTTCCATTTTGGAGCTATAGTTTTTAGAAATCTTTAAAATACTTTGCATAAAAGAATCGATATATGCAATCCATAAGCCTTTTAGTAAACTTACCGAAGTATTGTAATTTACAATATTAAAGCTGTCGGGGATGCTTGATTCATAATGATAAAAAAATCCGGGAGGAATAATCTCTTTATCAGCAAACCATATTTCAGTAGTGATGTTATTATTATAATTTGTCATTTGAAAACTCGTAAAAAGAGTATCTGTGTCGTTGTTTGGGCACCATTTTGTTTTTAAAATGATATTTCTTACTGTTTCGTGAGCTCTGGTATTACTTAATTCAAAATCTTGGCGGTAGTATTCGCCTGTAACAAAAAAATTTGGTGATTTTTCATTATCCGGATTGTATTTAATCAGCACCATGATTTCCCCATTTTTATTGTTGTGTGATGATATTGTTTGATAATTAGATTTCGTCACATAGCCGGAAGCTTCAATCTTACCAAGCTCTTCAATGTCTTCTTTCATAACAAACCATCGATACTCTTCACTTTTCTTTTCAAAATAGTCAGATGCGTAATAAACTTTTGCTTCATTAAATAACACTGCCATACTTATTGCACGATGCTCTGCTATTTCTTTTGCCAGAACTGTATCTTGCATTCTTGGGTCAGATATACCAATAGCAAAAATGGTGTTTTTTGATGTATATGGCAAATCCTCAGCCCAATCTGGCAATCTGTAATATTGGGCATTTGCCGCTAAAGTGAGTAAACAAAATGCAAAAAATATGATTATTTGTTTCATAGATTTTATCTTTGTAGTCTTAAATTTAAAATAATGCCTAAAATTGCAAAAAAAATCAATATAATCACACTGGGATGCTCGAAAAATGTTGTTGATTCCGAACAATTTGCTAAACAAGCAGCTATTGCAGGGTTTGATGTGGTTCATAATTCTGACGATACTAATTTTAATATTGCTGTTGTAAACACCTGCGGTTTCATTAATGATGCCAAAGAGGAGTCAATTAATATGATTTTTCAGTTAGTTAATTTAAAGAATAGTGGCAAACTTGAAAAGATTATTGTTTTTGGTTGCCTGGCTCAGAGATATATGAACGAATTGAGGGCTGATATTCCAGAAGTTGATGTTTTTTTTGGAAATTATAATGCCGAGGATCTGCTTAAACTGCTTAATTCTGATTTTGAAGAACCCAATAAATATGACAGACTTTTTGAATCTGCCAATCACTATGCATTCTTAAAAATTGCTGAAGGATGTAATCGAAATTGTGCATTTTGTGCAATTCCGCTAATAAAAGGGAAATATATTTCAAGACCATTAAATGATGTGGTAGAAGAAGCTAAAGTTCTAGTTAAAAGTGGGGTAAAAGAGTTGATTTTAATTGCGCAGGATTTGAGTTATTATGGATATGATATTGATAAAAAATTTCATTTACCAGAATTAGTCGAACAACTATCAAAAATTGAAGGATTGGAATGGATTCGACTACACTATCTATATCCATACTTATTTCCCGACGAGCTATTAGATATTATTGCGGAGAATCCAAAAGTTTGTAATTATATCGACATTCCGCTGCAGCATATTTCCGACAATGTATTAAAAGCAATGAACAGAGGTGGTACAAAGCAACAGACATTAGATCTGTTGAGAAAAATGAAAAATAAACTTCCTGATGCAACTTACCGCACTACAATGTTAGTTGGTCATCCAATGGAAACTGAGGCTGATTTTAATGAGCTTGTAGAGTTTGTGAAAGATTTTAAATTTGATAAACTTGGGGTTTTTACTTACTCTGAAGAGGAGGGAACTTCCGCTTCAATAAAATATCCTGATAGCATTACCGAAGATATAAAAGCAGAAAGAGAACAGGTTCTTATGGATTTGCAGCGCGACATCTCTCTGCCTTTAAATTCTGCTAAGGTAAACCAGGTTTTAAAAGTTATTGTCGATAGAATGGAAGATGATAATTACGTTGGTCGCTCGCAATACGACTCGGTAGAGGTTGATGGAGAAGTTCTTTTTGCATCAGACACAGACTTAAATCCAGGCGATTTTTGTGATGTGCTAATTACAGGCTTTGATGAGTATGATTTGTTTGGCAAAAAAATATAAACTTTTTATTGCGGATAATAATAAAACATATTATCTTTGCAATCCCAAAACGGACTAGTAGCTCAATTGGATAGAGCACCTGACTACGGATCAGGAGGTTGAGGGTTCGACTCCTTCCTAGTTCACGAAAAACCTGTTGTCAACATTATTGATGTTTTGATAACAGGTTTTTGACTTTTATCAGCTTATTATGGTTTAACGCTACGCATTTTTTTGATACTTGAAGGCTCTTAATAGAACTGTGGTAAATTGCTAAAACCTCTACTGTGGTAGGTTTAATACGATAAAGAATCATGTATTTGCCTAAGATAATATTGCGATATATCTTTGTTTTTGTAGGTAGAAATTTATTTTCGGTATAGAATTCATATAGTGTAGATAATTCTTGAACTCTTTTCTCTATTTCGGCATCTAGCTTCATTGCCAGTGATACACCAAATTCTCTTGCACCATATTCAACAACATTATCCTGCGATGCCACAAAATAATTCGACAGAATTACTCGCTTTATTTTTGTTCTTTTAATAACTTTTCCCGCCATTCTTTTCTGTTCTTTTTGTATTGGGACATACTTATAAACGGTCCTTTTTCAGCTTCTTTTACCATGTTTTTAAAGTCATCAATTGTTATTTCGGGATTTTGATCAGCAGGTTTTGTCCATTCTATTTTCTTTTTTACGGTTTTAGTTGACATAATTGTAATGTTTACTTTTAATAACGACAAAATTAACAAAAAGTTTGATTAATCGGAAAAATGTTATGCTAATAATCATGGCAAACTAAGACTTTTTGCAGTGTTGAAATTCAGGTCCAGTATCTCTTAATTTTTACTCAAATAAAATAAAAAAGCGTATCTTTTACGGATACGCTTTTAAAGGTTTAATGCTATTTTGGATTAAATTTTAGACTCAACAAGCTTTAATACTTCTTTTTCAATTGCGATCGCTTTCTTTTCGATTTCAGCACCTTCTTTAATAACTTTTTCCACAAAATCTTTATCGTTATAACTTCCGGTATTGATTTTTACATTCAGGAATGCGCCTTGAACACCTGCACGAGCTGCAAGAGCGCCAACGCCGGCATCACTAATTGAGGCTTCTAGTCCGGTTTTTGCCATTTCGAGCATAACCTCCATGCTGTCGCAACAAAGTTTCATAGTTTTTAAAGGAATTTCGATTGCATATTTTGTTGCATCCTGAATAGCTTGGGTACGAATAGCTTTTTCCTCGTCGTTAGCTTTAGGTAAACCAAATGCTTCCATAATTTTATTAAAAGCATTAGTGTCTTCATCAACCATTTTTAATAATTCATCGTGATAGGCTTTACCTTTTTCTGCCCAGTCGCTATATTCAATCCATTTTTCGGTATGACGATGTTTATGAGCCGTTAGGTTTGCAACCATTGTTCCTAAAGCAGCACCGAGAGAACCCATATATGCAGCAATAGAACCTCCGCCCGGAGCAGGAGCTTCAGATGCAGTAGTATGACAAAATTCGACAAGATTCATATCAACAAGTTTTTTCTTGCTGTCATCTTCCATCATATACTCTATAATATTTTTCTTTGGGTCGAAAGGTTTTAGTTCATCCAGGCCAAGCGATTTAACAGCGATTTTGATAATTTCGGAGTCTGCAATTCCTGTTGATCGACCTTGCTTTTTAAGGAAATATTTTCCTGCATCCAAAATAGATTTCAGTGGCATTACTCCAACGAGTTCAGAACCCGTTACTCTTAAGCCTGCAGCTGTTGCACGCTCGCAAACAGTATCAAATGCAACATGAACAGGTGTAACACTAATATCGGTTAGATTCATCGATATTTGAGCAACTCCATACTCTTCGATATACCAGCCAATTGCTTTTACACATTTGAGCAAACCTGGTTCATAAACCTTGTTTCCTTTTTCGTCGAGGACAATTTTTCCGGTAACAGGATGTCCTTCGCGCTTAACGCGTCCACGTTCACGAACATCAAAAGCAATTGAGTTTGCTTTATTAGTTGAAGTTGTATTTAGGTTAATATTATATGCCACAAGGAAATTTCTAGCTCCAACTGCTGTAGCGCCTGTTCGCATTGTATGAGAATCCCAAACATTTGAGCCAAAATCGGGTTTCCATTCGTCAGTTGTGATTCTTTTTGCTAAAGCTTCGTATTCGCCTGATCTACAACTAGCCAGATTTCTTCTTTTAGGAGTAAGCGCTGCATTTTCGTAACAAAATATTGGAATATTAAGTTCAGTTCCGATTCTTTGAGCAAGTTTGTGAGCATATTTAACAGTTTCTTCCATCGTAATGTTAGAAACCGGAATAAGAGGACACACATCGGTAGCACCAAATCGTGGGTGTGCTCCTTTGTGTTTACTCATATCAATAAGCTCTGATGCTTTTTTAACAGCGAGAAATGCTGCTTCGATAACCTCGTTGGGTTCTCCAACAAAAGTTACAACTGTGCGGTTTGTAGCTGCACCCGGATCAACATCGAGTAGTTTTATGCCGTCAACACTCTCAATAACATTTGTTATCTGTTTGATTATGGACATATCGCGTCCTTCGCTAAAATTCGGAACACATTCGATAATTTGCTTCATCTTGTTATTATTTTTAATTATGATACAAAATAAAGAAGAAATTAAAACACTTACTAATTATTTGTCAAAATTTATACTGTTGTGTAGCATTTAAACCAAAATGAAACGATATTCATGAGTAATTAAAAAACATATATCGTGTTAAAACTGCTAAAAAATCAAGTATGATTTGAGTATGAATAACAAAAATAAAAAAAACACCATAATTCATGTTAAACAGAGACCAAAACAGCCAAATAATACACAATATGCGCAACATTCAGGTCATCTGCCGTATTTAGAGATATATCATCAAAAAAAACTTGTCAAACCTCTCAAAATTTGTTAATTTTGTAATAAATAATTAAAACTATGGCAACAATTTTAATAGACATTAAAGATAATGCAGAATTAAAACTCTTGTCCGAGATGTTAAAAAAAATGCGTATTTCAATAAAAATTTTAACACAGGAAGAGAGAGAAAATTTAGGACTACTTAAACTAATGAAAGATGCTGACAGGACAAAAAAAGTTAGTAGAGAAAAAGTAATGTCTAAATTAGGACGTAAATGAAAGCAGAATTTTTAGCACGATTTTATAAAGACTTAGATAAGATAAAACTACAATCAGTTAAAGATGACGTTTCAGATGCTATTGACAATGTCGAATTAGCAACCAAAATAAGCGAAATAAACAACATTAAAAAGCTTGCCGGATATTCCTTTTCATATCGAATTCGAATAGGAGATTATCGTATCGGAGTTTTTATTGAAAACGATATTGTTGAGTTTGCAAGAATTGCTCATCGTAAAGACTTATACAAGAATTTTCCATAATAGTAAAATAGTTGTTTCTGACGGCACGAACAATTAGAAGTAATCTTGCAAAAGTATCACAATAAGGATTATTCCGTTGTGAAAACATTCAAGGCGGGGCAACTCGCCTTTTTTTTATGCTCCACCACTCATCCACCCACTACAAAAATCAGATTATTCTCCGGGTTGTGCCAGTTTTATGAAATGAACTATTATATTTGTAAAAAAAGTGATTGATGCATAAGGTAAGAACAATATTCGCAGTTATATTATTATTGTTGAGTTCTGTTTATGGGCAAGCTGTTGTGCTTACTAAACCGCAGAGTTCTAAGGTTTTTTCCTTCTCCGGCGACAATCAAACCCAAACAACCGGCAGCGTTTCACAACCAATCAGAGTGTTAGTTTCCGATATCAATGGTAATCCAATTAGAGATCATGCGGTTTTATTTACGGTTATCATAACTCCAGAAAATGCGCAGGGATATTTACTAGATAAAAAAATAGTTTGTACCGACTCGACCGGAATTGCTATAAATTATCTAAAAGTTGGTGATATGCCTGGCGATTACGAAATACTGGTGTCATCGAACGAAGATTGTGAGGCCGATAAAATTATTTATACCATAAAAGCCCGAAAACAAACATGGGTAATCTTTCTGATTATTGGACTATTGGGAGGACTAGCATTGTTCCTCTATGGCATGGACATACTTAGCAAAGGAATGCAAGCCGCAGCCGGAAGTAAAATGCGAAATATTATTAGCAAGTTTACGCACAATAGATTCTCAGCACTTTTTGCAGGAGTTGCCTTAACTGTCATGGTGCAAAGTAGCTCTGCTGCAACCGTGTTGCTTGTTGGTTTTGTTGAGGCCGGGCTGATGGGATTTGCACAAACATTAGGAATGCTTTTAGGGGCCGGAATAGGAACAACTATTACTGCACAACTAATTGCTCTAAAAATCACAGACTACGCCCTTTTAATCGTAACTGTAGGTTTTTTTATCATGCTGATTTCAAAATCCATAAAAGCAAAAAATATCGGAAAAGCAATTCTGGGTTTTGGAGTCCTTTTCTTTGGTATGTACATCATGTCCGAAGCTATGATTCCTCTGAGATCTTACGACTCCTTTATAGAGTTATTGATAAAACTAGAAAATCCTATTGTGGGTATTTTAGTGGGATTTGCATTTACTGCCCTTATTCAAAGCAGTGCAGCATTTATCGGAATTATGATTACAATTGCGTCACAAGGTTTTCTAAGCTTGGATGCGTGTATTCCACTTATACTTGGTACTAATGTGGGCACCGGAATGACTGCAATTTTATCTAGTATAAACTCCGGTCGCGAAGCAAAGCGTGTTGCTTTTGCTCATACTTTCTTTAAGATAATTGGCGTTCTTATTTTTGTTTGGTGGATACCAGAGTTTGCAGAACTAATAAAGTCAATCTCACCTAGTGTTGCAACTGGAACCGAAACAATAGACACAATGAGCGCAAATGTGCCTCGACAGATTGCTAATGCTCATACAGTTTTTAGTATTGTCTTAACTATATTAATTTTGCCTTTTATAAATGTCTTTGCTAAGATTATTACTAAAATAATTCCGGATAACCAGATAAAATCTCAAACAGAGTTTAAATTGAAATATATTAATTCGACCATAAGTGCTTCGCCAGCAATCTCTTTAAGTCTTGCAAAAAAAGAAACCGAAAGAATGAGTGGCAAAGTAAAGAAACTGCTTGGTATGTCACTATTGCCATTTTTTGATAAAGATAATTCATATCTTGAAAAATGGCAAAAATTAGAAAATGAAGCCGATTTTTTGAAAGAAAATATTAATAATTATCTCATAAGCATTAGTGTTCAAAATACTGATAAAGAGAGTTTTAACGATGCTTTTCAGATAATGTATGTTGCAAAAGAACTCGAAATGATTGCTGATATTGTAAATACAAACATGCGTCGTCAAGCAGAAAAATGGTTAAACTCGGAATCTAAATTTACAGATGAAGGTAGGGCTGAGCTGGAAACCATTCTTGAAAAAGCTCTTAAACAAATATCTCGCTCGATGGAGGTTTTCCAAGAATTTAATCTTGAAAAAGCTCAACATATCAAGCAGAAGTTTAAGAAATATGCCAGTTTAGCCGAAGAATATGAAATGCAACATTACGAAAGGCTGGTAAGTCAGAATGTAATATCTAAAAGTAGTTCGGAAGTGCACCTGGAGTTATTGGGACTTTTAAAAGCCGTTAATCGACATGCTACCAATATTTCACGAATAATGCTAAATTGGGATAAATCTAAGTCATAAAAAAAGCCCGGATACCCCGAGCTTTGCTATCTTTTTTATGCAGATTATCTCGAAACCAGATTTACTGTAGAATTCGATCCTAAATATGTATTCATTTGGTTATGTAAATCCTCGACAGGTTTAAGGCTATTGAGAATATTTATAAACTCACGTCTTTCTTCAACAAAATTATCTATTCTATCCTGATAAAATTTTTGAAGCTCTTTTAGAATCTCCATTGCAGAAATTTGATCTTGAAGAATCGAGGCATCTTTTTCGGCTTCTTCGACCCAGCCTAAAACTTTTCGTGGTAAATCAACCGGGCCAAAAATATTACTAGGATCATAAAGTGCAAAAACATCTTCGGGAGCCGAAGGAATTGATGTGCCCCAGTTAACATAATTCTTAATCACACTTTTAAAAATATTGTTAGTAAAAGTAATTTGAGTATTATAAAGATGGTTATTGATTTCGGTAACATTTGCAACGCAGATATCATAATTGTCTTTCCACAAATTAGCCATTTTTTTGAGATCGTTTATGTGCTGCATCGACAAATCAGACGGTAACCCGATAAGAGTTACTTCACACTCAAAGTTTTTATCTTTTTCTTTAGCTCTTTTAATATTTTCTTTGAGATCATCAATGCTGCCTTTTAGGTTGCTAAAATGCATTTCTGCTGACGAAAAATTCCTTTCTAAAAGTGCCTTTTCAATCTGATCATAAAAGCCTTGAATTCTATCGAGATTGTTGCGAACAGAGAAATCTTCGACACCTTTTGCTTTAATGTTGTTTGAAGAAAACCAAACGCCTTCTTCTTGCTCAATCACAAAATAGAATGTAGCAGTTCCCTGATTTGTTTCATCCTGCTCGGTGAGACCTCCGGGAGTACGTCTGACATAATGCCAGTCTGTAGTTGAGTTTACCTTAAAAAATACTTTGGAATAATTCCCTGCTTTAAACTCAACTTCAGCAGCACGTTTAATGTTACCATCAGATTTAGGTGTGATTACAACTTCGGGACCCGAGCTAAAATCAGCGTTTTCTGCTGTAAGTGTCCAATCTCCATGAAACTGTCCTCCATTTATTTCGAAAGACATTCCGTTTTCTCCCTGAGATGTAACAACTGTATTTTTACCAACATTTGCGTAAGTGTTGGGATCTGAGCAATAATCGCGCTTTCCTCCTTTTAAAACAGCTTCAATTTGAACTCTTTCACCTGATCTGACTGATATTTCAGCTCCATCTTGATACTCGACTCCGTTAACTTTAAGAACAACAAATGGAGTTCGCGGGGGAATAGATGCAAAAACAATTGATGCTAAACTAATTGTAATGGCAATTAAAATTATCCTTCTCATAATTATTTAGTTTTAGTTATTGTATGGGTTAAGTGAACTTCCAAAAACTTCTTTAAGAATGTCTGTAACTCTGGCAATAGGATCTTTTCTGATTTTTAGCTCTTCTTTAGCAACCATAAGATATAAACCATCAAGAGCTTTGTTGGTAACATACGCATTCAAATCAGTATTTACCTGTTCTCCTCCTGTTAATAGTGTAACCTTATTGTATTTTTCAACCAGCGGCGTCCAATACTTTGCTAGCATTATTTTTTCAGTTGCTTCAACAACAACAGGGTGAAACTTTTGATAAAGCTTGTCCGAAGTGGTTTTCTTTAAATACTCTGTTGCAGCATTATCACCACCTTTTAAGATGCTGATTGCATCACTAATTGTCATTTGGGTTATTGCCTCCTTAAATACAGCAGTAGCTCCTCTGGCAGCTTGTTCGGCAGCTCTGTTTAGTTTTTCTTCAAACTGAATAACTTGATTACCTAATCCAACACTTTCACAAACCTCTTTTACTTTAATTGCCTCCTCAGGAAAAGGAATTTTAATTTCGGCATTCTTGTAAAAACCGTTCGTTACACCAACAAGATTTACGGCATTTTCAATTCCAACTTCTAGGGCGTTTTTTAACCCTTTTGCCACTTGCTGCTGCGAAAGTCCCTGACTTGTGCCAGATGCTGTGTCAAGAGTTTCGAGGCTTTGCATAAGGATGTCACAACTGTAAAACATCACAAGACTTAATAAAATAACGAGTAATTTCTTCATAGGTTTAATTTTAATTATTTAACAAATTTACATATTTTTATTCCACAAATTTGCTTATTCTCTATTTTTTTTTAATTTTGTAAGCATATCAAATATTCAACCAAATTTTTTAACCATGAAAGAAAAAATCGATTTTATTTATCTCAGCAAATTTCAATTTAACGATATTTTAAACTCAGGTGAAAATATCAAAGGGCAAGCAATCTTAACCAAAAAGTATTTTTTTATCTTACCTGATAAAATCACCGATGCTATAGGAATGTCCAAAAGAGACAATTATAATCCTGAATACTTTTTAAAAGCAAAAGATGATTTTAGTTTGATAGACCCGATAGAGTTCGACTCAGAAATGATATCTTCTTTACCAGAATGTTTTGTAATTCCATGGTCTAACTTCGAGAAATTTGAAGTCAATGTAGGGTTTTTTATCTTTGGCGGTTTAAAGATGAAGAAAAAAGGGCTCAGAATAACATCTGCATATATTGGTAACTCAAAGATAAGAAAGGAAGTAAAAGAGTTTTATAATTCATTAAATAAATAGAAATCATGGAAATAAATAAGGATTATTTTATTGTTCCTAGCTTTGTTCAAAATGATTTTGAGTCTGGTGAAATATTGCGGGGGAGGTTATTATGTACAAAGAAATATGTTTTTGTTATAATCTCGGGAGAGACACGAAATGGCTATGAAGATGATATTAAAATCGAAAACATGCTTAATATCGCTGATATGATAGATGTTGTTGATTTTGAAGTTGGAATTATGGAGTTGTTGTTTGAAAAAGATATTATTAGAATTGACAGTTTAGATAGTTTCTCAATTCATGCAGGATTTTTATTAGGAAATATCTCCTACAAAAAGCCGAATGGATTTCAATCTGTGATAGAAATAAAAGGACGAGAAATTCGGAAATCATTGAAGGCTTTTTATCAAGATTGTTTGTAAGGAATTTTTGGTTTACATATTGCTTATCAACTCTAAAACTTCATTCTTTTTGCGTCGGGATACCGGCACTATTTTATCATCTGTCATAACAATATATCCGCCTTCGAGCCTCACAAAAGTCTTAATGTATTTAATATTAATTAAGTGAGAGTTGTGAGTTCTTAAAAAACCTGAGTCGGAGAGGAGTTGTTCGTATTCCTTAAGTGTCTTTGAAACTAAAACTTTTTTCCCATTAGTTAGAAAAATGTTGGTGTAATAATTATCAGACTGACAGCGGATAATTTCGTCAGGAGAAACAATGTGATACTCTTCGTTGGTAGGTAAAACAATTTTATTTGGAGAGTTCTTTTTTTCTTTAATATTTTCAATTAAGGCAGTGTGTCTCAATTGATTGGCCGGCATTTTAGCAGATTTTTTAAATTTAGCTAGTGCTGCTTTTAAGTCTTCAGGATTTACCGGTTTTAAAATGTAATCTAAAGCACTCCATTTTATAGCTTTAATAGCATATTGGTCATGAGCAGTAACAAAAATAATCCCGAAATCAATTTGATCAAAAGCTTCGAGCACAGTAAATCCTGAGCCATCCTGCATTTGTATGTCTAAAAATATAATGTCGGGATTTAAAACTTTAATAAGGTCAATGGCTCTTTTTGAAGATTCTGCGTATCCTACAACTTCTACATCTTTACAATTGTCAGTCAATATTTTTTGCAATAACTTAAATGATACTGCTTCGTCCTCTACAATAACTGCTCTAATCATTTTATGGTTTTATTGTCGTTAATACCTGATATGCAAATTTAACTAATTTATTTTAACTTTTAATTCTTTTTTGAGAAAATCAAATTCCTTTGACATTAAATCGAGAATTTCAATTATTTCTTTCTTCTTATATATTTCTAAATTTTCTATTGAACCTGCATAATCAGCCATTATTTCAAAGAATACAGATCGAGCCGAACCTTTAATTGAGTGTGCATTTAGCTTTAATAATTCTTGATTTGTCTGAGCTAAAGCTTCATTTATTTTGGTTATGTACTTTTCGTAATTATCAAAAAAAGTTTTCACTAGAACTATTACAAAATCTTCGTCACCCCCAATAATTTGGAGAAGTTTTTCTTTATTAAAGTGTTGTAAATCATTCATATTTTTAAATTATTTAGCTGGGTTAAAATAACAATATATATTTCTTTTCCTAAAAACAAGCCCCATGCGATTTATTTTAAATCGTAAGACAAAAATCAAACACATAAAGATGATAGACCTAAATAGTTCCATATTTTTAAATTATATTTTTCCTAAATATTTTTCCACAACTTTTTGAATAATTGAAATACTAGCAGGTTTAGTAATAAAATCATTCATTCCGGCTTTAATACATTTCTCTTTTTCGTCGGATAGAGTACCAGCTGATATTGCTATTATTGGCACTACTTTTCCGTTTTCCATTTTTCTAATTTCTTCGGCCACTTGGTATCCACTAATTTGTGGCATGTGAATATCAAGGAATATCAAGTCGGGATTACTTTCTTGAAACATATCAATACCTTCTTGTCCACCTGTGGCTTCAATTATAATAGCGTTTTTTATTAATGTTTGAATAATATGTTTAGTCAAAAGCATATTGGTCTCATTGTCTTCTACTATTAATACTTTTAGAGTTTCGGCGTTAGCCACATATTCTTTATCATTTGCATTTTTTCCCAACTGAGCTTCAATTTCGTTAATTGGAGTTTTAACAACAAAGTCATTATCTTTAACTTCTAAATCTAAATTAAAATAAAACTCACTACCTTTGTCTTTGATTGAAACAAATTCGAGTTTACTTTCCATTGTATTAAGAATCCTGTTAACAATTGTTAAACCAAGTCCTGAGCCTCCGTATTTTTTTGTTATTGATGCATCAGCTTGAGTAAAAGAATCGAGGATATTCGCTTGAAGTTCAATAGGAATACCAATTCCTGAATCTTTAATTGTAATTTTGAATGTGTTTTTAGATTTTGTAATTATTTTAATAACCTCAATATCAATTTCTACAAATCCATTCTCAGTAAATTTGATTGCATTGCTTAACAAATTGAGAAATATCTGACGCATTCTTAATTCATCAGAAAAAACCATAATTGGTGCATCATTCTTATAGTTACAAATGAGTTTGAGTTGTTTTTCATCTGCTGGTAGTTTAACAATATCAAAGATGTTAGAAATCAAATCTTTTAGATTTACCCATTCTTTGTTTAACTCGAGTTTTCCGGCTTCGATTTTTGAGAAGTCCAAAATGTCGTTAATCAAAGCCAAAAGGGCATTTGCTGAATTATTAATAGTTTTTGCAAACTTATTTTGATTTTCGTTTAGCTTTGTATTTATAAGCAGCTCTGTAAATCCAATTACACCGTTTAAAGGAGTTCGTATTTCATGACTCATGTTAGCAAGAAATTCGCTTTTAGCAGCATTTGCTTTTTGTGCATCTTTTACCGATTGCTGCAATTTACTAATAAGCGCTTTTCTTTCAATTGCAGCAGCAAGAGTTCCTGCAAATGATTGTATAATGGAGAACTCATCGTTAGACCATACTTTGTGCTCCTTGCAGTCATCAAATCCCACAAATCCCCAGAATTTGTTTTCGACAAAAAGAGGCATTACAAGCACCGAAAGTATGTCCTGCGATTCGAGAATTCGTTTAGTTTCTGTATCTTGCATTTCGGAGACAATAGACATAAATGGTCGATTGTTTTCTAGCGGTGTAATAAAGTCATGAATTAGTTCAAAAGGAATATTCATTAACTCAGGATTGTCTATCTGAGGCTCTGATACTCCCGAATTCCATTCAATTCGCTGACTGCTGGTTTTAAGGGGATTTCCCGCATCGTCAAAATTATTTTGAAAAATATAAACTCTGTCAACATTTGTAGCCTCTCCTAAAAGTCTGACAACTGTTTTTGAAGCATCAAGAACTTCGGTTGTTTTTAATAGCTCATCTGTCGATCGCGCAACCGCAAGTAACAATTTTTCTTTTAGTTTTAGTCTCTGTTTAGACTCTAAATCTTCGGAAACATCTTTTGCAAATACTAATACGGCATCGCTATTTTCCCAAACAATCTTTACTGTACTAAATTCAACTTGCTTAACTTTCCCATTTTTGCAAACTATACCGGCTGTATCAAAATTTCTAGGATTTTCATTGGCCTTTAAAGATAACAAAGCCTTCTTCATCTGATCTTGATTCTTATATTCGACCAATCTAGTAACACTTAAAGTCGATATTTCATTGAAAGAATAGCCAAATAAATTTTCGGCCATATTGTTAATATAAACAATTTTAGCATTTTTAAAAATAGCAATTGCTAAACCGGCATTTTCAATTAACTCGCGATATTTTATTTCGGAATTTCTTAAATCCTGAATAAAACTCTTCCTTTCCATATACAGTGCAATATAATATGTGTATAGGTCGAGTAGATTCAAGTTGCGCAACTCAGTATTCTTTTTAAAGATTAATGTAAAATATCCTAGTAGTTTCTGATTATTAGAAATTCGGACAATTACAGTATTACCAATATTAAAACTTTTAATAAGTCGCTCCAAAGGTTTTTTAAATGTTTTTAATGAAGTGAAATCTGTTAGGTTTTCAGTTGAATAGACTTTTTGATTAACCAATATATTTTCTAATTCCTGATTCTTTGTCCATTCTTTATCAACCAAATCGATACCAAGACTAGAACATGCATGCACAATTCGTTCGTTAATTCCGGCGATTGATATTGTCCTTACATCCATTTGGTCATTTTTGTAAATATTGAATGCACAATACTCTGCGCCCGAAACTTTTCTTATGTTTTCGGTAATCTTATCATAAAAATTGTCGCCACTACCTTTAATAAGTATTTCGGAATTTTGAATCATTTCCAGCAGCATGTCTTTTTCGTTGACCTCTCTGGTAATGTCGGTATGAGAACCAGCCATCCTGACAATTTTGCCATTTTCGCCTCTAATTCCTTCACCTTTTGCTCGTATCCATAAATAATGTCCAGATTTGTGTTTTGCTCTAAAATCTATGCTATAATACTGAACTTTGCCCACGAGATAATCGTCAAGGTAGGTTTGTACTTTTGGAATATCATCAGCATGGATAATAGAAAAGAATGACTCGATTTTGTTTTCAATTTCATGTGGCTCATATCCTAACATGGTTTTCCATTTGTCAGATAAAAACAATGAATTATTTGATAGATCCCAGTCCCAAATGCCATCATTACTTCCGTTAACAGCTAATTGGAACTGTTCTTTAGTTTTACGTAAGGATTCTTCAACTTTTATTTTTACAATGGTTTTCGAGATTATTTCTGTAATAATCTGAAGAGTATGAATCTCTTCATCTGACCAGACTCTGTAATCTTCAAAATTATCCAAACCAATAAACCCTAGAACTTTCGACTTGCTATTTAAGGACAAACTTAATAAAGTTTTAATCCCTTGATTTAAATATGACGTTTTCTCGTTTTGGGCTTCTTTTGGTAATTTGATTACATCCGGGATATAGACATAGTGCTTTTTTGCAATTTCTTTTCTCCACCACGGAAAGCTCTCTTGCCTAAATGCCTCAACGTCGGGGTATAATTCGAATTCTGATTTCTTTATATACAGATATTTACTTTTTAACAGCCCTTCATTGTTATTAATTAAATATATAATTACTCGATCTGTTTCGTATGCCTTTCCACATTTCTCAACAGCTTTAACAAGTAATTTTTCGATATTGTTATAATCTGCATCAATAAAGTCGCTAGTAATTTCGCTTATAAGTTTTTGATTTTTTAATTGTTTACTAAGTGTGTCTTCATGTTTAATCTTTTCCGTAATATCTCTAAATATACCTCTTGTGCCAACTAAAATATCGTTTTGCGTTTTACAATTGATATTACCTTCGACATGTACTTTTTTTCCGGATTTTGTTTTAAAAACAGTCCTAATATTGTTCTCGCAATTTCCGTCTTTAATATTGCTAAAAATCTGCTGACAATGTATTAAACTATCTCCATCAATTATATCCCAAATTTTTATGTTTTTCAAATCGTTGTATTGATACCCCAAGGTTTTTATCCAGGCATTGTTTACAAATATTATATTTCCTTCAGTATCCACACTCTGAATTAAATCTGTAGCATTATCAACAATATCTTTATAGCTTTCATCTTTTTCCTGCAATGCCTGCTCAATATTAAGACTATCGGTAACATCAGAAATAATAAAGACTAATCCTATTTTACCATTTATTAGATTGTTAAGTTCAACACCATTAATATTATAGGTCTTATTGCGCAAATTATCCTTAAATATAAAACTCTTACTGTTTTTACTTAGTTTATATTGAAACCAAAATGGCAAAACAATATCTGCTTGCGAACCAATATCAGCATCCGACAATCCCAATTTATCGATAGCTTTTTCGTTTATGTCAGCAATCAGATTGTTATTATCAATTATAACAACGCTACTATCGATGTTCTCAAATAATGCCTCACTTAAGATGTCTGATGATTGTAAAACATTGGAACCCGATAATCCAAAATATATAAGCAAACTACTAAACAGAAAAGAAAAAGGGATCGGGTCTAAATTGTAAGGAATAAATCCCATGAGATAAATGATAAACAAAAGAAATGGAAATGAGCATGATAATATAAGCACATAAAACTGTTTTTTTGAATCGCTTCTAGATGATGCAACAATTAGTGCGATAATCCCAATAATCAAACTTAAACTAGTATAAATTTGATTTATCCAGTAAAATACTCCTTTATTTAGTATTAAAGTTGGAAAAAATCCCGATTCATTGAGTTCGAACTGTTTGATAAAAAGATTGTGAGCAGAATTCGTAAATACAGAAATAGTTATAAAAATAGGAATCAGGTAAACTAAAGGAAAAAGCTTAGATTTGAATCCCTTGCGATATCCGGTAAACTTAAGAACAAAAAGCAGGAAGAATATTGGAACAAATGGAATGCCAAGATATTCGAGTCTGTAAAAAACTTTCATCAGCTCGAAATTAGTTGTCGAAATCTCTAAACAATAAAACAAAATATAAGTTGCTGATGCTAAATTAAACAGCACAAAGTAATACATGTGTTTGCTTTTTCTGTTTTTAATTGAGAAGATCAAAAACAATAACATTGCTATAAATGCAGCATAAACGGGAATTGCATAGAGATTAAATACCATTAGGAGCCGTATTAGTTCACATTTGTTGTCGATATTAAAATACGTATTTATTTTTAAAATGTTGCTCTTATTTTAGATATTTTTAGAAGATGTTAGAAATCAAGTTAGTTGTAGATTGTAAAAAATTCCATTGCGAGAGCCAGTGAGCAGTGTAAAACTATTCCTATTCCAATATTTTTCTGGTTTATTACAATTATCCCAAGTAAATATGCACCAAAAAATGAACTAATTGTTTCGGGCAATGGTTTTCCAAAATGAATTGCTGCATACAAACAGGCAACAGGTAAAATCGCACGGGGTCCCAATAATTTAACAAACCCAAAAATCATTATTCCTCGAAAAAACAATTCGATCATTGCAAAATCAAACATGTATGCAAACTCAAAAATTGAGGCTGCTAACCAATGGGGAATAGAGACTTCGTTTGCAAATGCTTTATGCGAGGTGCGTTCCAAGATCGGATAATATTCCGAAACGGAATCAAATCTACTTCCAATAAAAGCAATTATTACTGCAATAATGCTCAATTGCGAAGCTATTTTTAGATTAAAATTCTTAAAACTAAAGCCGTAAAATGGAATTTCTTTATTCCTGTCAAATATTAGATAAATTAAAACAAGTGGTAGTAATAATGTAAAAATACCACTCAAATTATTTGCTGTATAATAGTAAAATCGTTTTGCAGGATAAGGCATGCTGAATTGAATGCCATTATAACCAAAATAGCCAATGTATAAACTAACGGTAGCAATTGCAATAAAACTCTTTAACCAAAACTCTAGATTTAAAATAACTTTTGTGGTTTTGTGGGTTTTTAAGATAATTATCACACCAAAATATGCTATCGAGAAGGCAATAAAATTGATTATATAAATGTAATTACTAAAAACGTATTTGTCAGCAAATTTGGAATATAATCCAAACTGATATTCGAGAAAAATAATAAAAGCTGTAAATGTTAAAACTTTTGAATAAAGTTTAAAATCGAAGTCATCCTTGATAAATGACAATGTAGAGGTAATTATTTTTTTCACGATATACTATTCTGTTTCAGCAATTTTGTTAAAAAAATCTTCGAAGATTCTTCTCATACCCCAGTTATTGCACGAGTAATTATTTGCGATAAAACAAAAGACAATTTCTTCGCCTTTTGCATTTAGAATGTATCCACCATAAGCCCTTACTCTTGTCATGCTACCACTTTTTGCATGTAAGCGATTTTGAGCTTTTGTTCCTATGCAATATCTCGATAGTGTTCCACTTGTTCCGGCAACAGGCAAGGTAGAATAAAACGAATCTCCAACAGCTGAATTTTGACGCATGTATTTTAACCATTGTGTCATTTGTTTTGCTGTTAAGGAATTAAAGTGGCTCAAACCACATGCATCCTCTATGTTTAAACCGTCGATTTCGATAGATTTTGATGATAGATGATTTTTAACAGCATCTGCGTATGTTTTATTTTGCTTTTTTGAAATGTGAAACGATAGCATTTCAGCATATAAATTAAAACTCTTTAAGTTGGTAACTGTTGCAATCTCAAGTAAAGTCGGAGAGTATTCGGTATAAATAATTTTACGTTCAATTTCCTTATCAAATTTAAAGATACTACTTGTATTTCCATTAATTTCTATACCCGAAACACTTAACTGTTTTCTGAAAACATTTGCGAGATATAGCTCAGGTTCAGGCATTGATCCTTTAATTGAAAAATCAGCTTTTTTCCATGGTAATGTGCCTCTTATCTCTCTTTGGTTTTTAGTGTCTCCAAAAAATATGAAAGATTCATCCCAAGTAGTTGAAGATGATAAAACTTCATTTTTGAATTCGAGATTAAGGTCATCAGGTTCTATTTTTGTAATTGTTGTAGGGCTTCCATCAGTATTGCCGGTTTTAAAATGAACAAAGTATAAATTATCCATATAACACAGCGAAGAGCCTTGGTTTCCATAATAATTTGCAAGGTCTTCCCATATCCATGTGTCAGGGATGTTTATTTTATTAAAATATGAAGCATCTGCGATAATATTGCCATCGATTTTTGTTATGCCGGCTTCTTTTATTTTATTAACCCAGTTAACTATCATATCCCCATTTGCATTGTATGTTGAAGTAAAGTTTGATGACCCTAATGCCGGATCACCATAACCTATGATATACAAATCGCCTTTTAATGTTCCATCGATTTCGATATTACCCGAATAAGCAATCTCGGTTTTAAACTTGTAATCTGTTCCAAACAACTCTAAGGCAATACTTGTAGGTAGTATTTTAAAAACAGAGGCAGGAACCAAGCTTAATTCAGAATTGTGATTAAATATCACTTCTCCGGTGGTTAAGTTTTCGGCGTAAATACCTAAACCTGCATTTTTAAGTTCTGGCATACTTGTTAAATCGCCTAGCAATTTGCTATATGATTTTTCTTGAGCAGAAACCGAACCCAATGCAAAAACTAAACATAGTGTTAGTAATATATTTTTCATATTGTTAGTTTATTTTTTCTGTTCAAAAATACAAAAAAAGCTTAATTGCCTGACAAAATTTGAGGTTTTAACGAAAACTCACAATCCATTCATAAAAATTCTCTAGTTTTACACGTATTATTTATCTTTGTGAAATCAGATTTAAAAAGATTTTTATGAAAGTAAACGGACAGCATTTTCGAGCAATTTGGATGGAAAAAGAAATTGTTTGCATGATTGAACAAAATAAATTGCCATTTGAGTTTGAGGTTCATAGATGTAAAACACTTGACGAGACTTGTTTTGCAATTAAAACCATGATTACACGAGGAGCAGGATCTATTGGAGCTGCAGGCGGATATGGAATGCTTCAGACAATTTATTCTTCTGACCAAAACAATTTGTTGAATAATTTGCACAAAGCAAAACAAAAAATAGACTCAACCCGACCAACGGCAGTAAACTTATCGTATGCAACTAATAGAGTTTTGCAAGCTGCAAAAGTATCACGAGATTTTGCTATTAGCGAGGCTTTTGCAGTTGGCGACGAGTGTGCAGAACATGGAAGACTAATTGGTGTACACGGAAACGAATTAATAAAAAATGGAGCAAATATTGAGACACATTGTAATGCAGGTTGGCTGGCGTTAGTTGATTACGGTTCGGCACTTGCTCCAATTTACGAAGCATTTAATTCCGGGAAAAATATTTTTGTTTATGTGGATGAAACCCGTCCGCGTTCGCAAGGTGCACGATTAACTGCTTGGGAGCTAAACCAACATGGCGTTCCACATGCAATTATTCCCGATAATGCCGGTGCACACTATATGTCGCAAAAGAAAATAGATTTGATGATTGTTGGGGCAGATAGAATTGCAGCAAATGGAGATACCGCAAATAAAATTGGAACTCTAGAAAAAGCTATCGCTGCTAAGTATTATAACATACCATTTTATGTTGCTGCTCCAACTAGTACAATTGACTTAAACACTTCAGATGGAAACCTTATACAAATAGAAGAAAGAGGAGAGGAGGAAGTTACTTTTTTTACCGGATTGAATAACAATAGTGAACTAACCGAAATTCAAATTGCCAGTCCCGGTTCAAAAGCTTTGAATCCTGCTTTTGATGTTACTCCGGCAAATTTGATTACTGGTATAATTACCGAAAAAGGAATCATCAAACCAAGTTTGGAATCAATTAAAAAACTTTTTTAAATGAATAATATATTTAAGACAGAGCGAAAAGCCGTTGCAAAAACTATGCGACGACTGTATAAACAAAATTTAACAACTTCTAGTGGCGGAAATGTTAGTGCCAGAAATAAAGATGGTTATGTTTTTATCACTGCAAGTCAAACCGATAAATCATGTATAAAATGGCAGGAAATTATTGTTTTTGACGCGAACCACAATAACCTAACTCCTGAGCTTAGACCAAGTATGGAGTATAATATGCATTTGGAAATATACACGCAGCGTAATGATGTTTTTGCAATAGTCCATTCTCATCCAATTTATGCATCAACTTTTGCAGTTACTGATATCAACTTAAAGAGTTCGCTAACAGGCGAAGCTCGATTTGTGCTTGGCGAAGTCGCGATTACAGATTACAAGCTAATGGGAACAACTGATTTGGCAATAGTTTGTGCAAACTCTCTAAGAAATTCAGATGTTGCGATTATGAAAAATCATGGAGCAATTTGTGTGGGAAAAAACTTATTCGAAGCCTTTGACAGAATGGAAGTTCTAGAATTTACTGCTCAGTTAAACTTTAATGCCATTATGCTAAAGAAGTGTAATTGTCTGAATGATAGCGAGTTAGAGCAAATCGATAAGCTAAAGGTTCAGTAGCCCTAAAATAGAAAATATCACTAATGTTGAATTATTTTACAATCTTACAAATTCATAATTCATGTTTTCGGAATCGACATTTAGAATCAGATATCCTGCATTGTCATAACCATCTTTTAATGCATCGAGGATAAGATATTTTGTAGAGCCAAAAGTTTGTTCGTCCTGCAAATGATCGTGTCCGTTTATTACTAAATCAACATTATATCTTGCAAACAAATCGAGCAAATAGACAACTTCTTCAACTAAAGGATTTGCGCTAGTTGTACGCCTGCTTCTGAGATTATTAACATGGCTCAAAATCGTAATATTTCGACAATTCTGAGATTCATTTTTAAGTAGGTCTTCAAGCCAATCAATTTGTGATTTTCCAAAAGTACCTCCTCCACTGTCCAGACAAATATATAGGTCTTTTGCGCTATTTGTTTGTACGGTAAAATAATAAGTTGACGACCCAAAATATTCATAAAAAGTTTTCCAACCGTCAAAATACAAATCGTGATTTCCAATCATGAGGAAAAGTGGCTTTACTATATCCTGTATAGAATCTCGAAAAATATCATAATCTTCCTTTTTACCGCTTACAATATCTCCGATTATAGCAAAAGCAACGAAATCTTCAGAATTAAATTTCGACTTTACAATCGAAAAATTCTTAGTCCCTCCAATATGAACATCAGAAGCCAAAATAATTCTATAATTATCAGCGTTAATAGTTATATTCTCGAATGAATTGTTTGAATTCCACTGAACTGATTGCGCAAATCGTTCCTCGACTCTATCGGTAGAACGTATTAGTCCGCTAAAATCGACATCATAAGAACAGGAAAATGCAGCATAAACTAACAATATCGCTAATATGTATTTTATTCTATCTCCCATATTACTCCTGTTCTAAAAAACATTCCAAAATAATTAACTCTAATATTATTAAATCCTGCAGTTTGATAGTTGTAGTCGATAAATAAATTTAATCCTGCATCTTCAAATTTATAATACACACCGATATTAAAAAATGGGTTAGTTTCCTGCTCAATAATAAACCAATCAAAATTTGTAATAGACACATATCCACCTATCGGATGTTGATTACTTGTTATATAATAACGAAGCATATACATTAGATTTGGAGACTCCCACAATACTGTATTTTCAGTGTTTGATAGATAATCAGCTGTTCCGTTTCTGAATTTGTATGCTCTAAAATTGTTTCCTAGTCTAAATTCCCAATTTTTAATACGATAACTAATTTGCAAAGCAAAGTTCTGCTCTGTAATAAGCTGAGTTGAGGGTCGAAACAGATACACAAATCCAATCTTATAATTTGATGATTTGATGCAATTTTCATAATTCAATGATGTCTTGATTGCATTAAAAGCTCTAACATCTCTATTAGTTATGTTGATGTCAATTGCATAATCTGCCGAAAATACTTTATACTTTGCATTTGCATAAACCCCTGATGACAAAAATAATGGGTTCTCCAAAGGATTTGTTCCTCCGCCAATAAAAGCTCCTGCTTTAAATTGTGAAAATGCACAAAAGCAGTTTATAATAAAAAATATGAATATTAGTATTAGTTTGTTTTTCATGTTATGTATTAGTATTAACAAAAATAAGTAATAAAAATGAATTCGCAAATAACATTGGTGATGAAATTCTGCAATATGTTAATTTCTCGATTAGCGGATCTATATTTTAAGTGTTATCCGTATTTGGATTTAACCAGCATTATGCATTAGAACCGTAACGAAGTGAAGCTCAGCGCAGCTAAAATCTATTACGACAGTAAATCCCTTTGAAATCAACTGTTTTACTGTGCCTCCCTCAATAACCGTATTGGTAAGTACGCTTATCTTACGAAACACTTGATTTCTGTGGGATTTACTGCCTCATCACGAAATCCTAACACATAATGCGGGTTAAAAGATTGGAGCATTAATAATTCATGAATTATACAGGCGATGTTTTCCTAAATTTCCTAAATTTGTCTGATGGCAATTTATCAACTCATACCAGAACTTGTTTTTCCTCCCGTCGAGGAGGCAGAACCTGATGGTTTATTGGCAGTAGGAGGAGATTTGTCACCCGAAAGAGTATTGTTGGCACTAAGTCTCGGGATTTTTCCATGGTTCAACGAAAGTGATTACATATTATGGTGGTCGCCCGATCCACGATTTGTTATTTTTCCCGAAAAAGCAAAAATATCTAAGTCAACCAGACGCTCGGCAAAAAAATTCAAGTCTGCAATTAATAAGGATTTTTATAAAGTTATTTCTGCTTGTGCAAATACCGAGCGTCAAAATCAAGATGGAACGTGGATTACAGATGGTATGAAAAACACATATAATATCTTACACAAATATGGATATGCCTACTCATTTGAAACATATCGGGATGATAAACTTGTTGGTGGGCTTTATGGAGTTTTTTTAGGCAAAATATTTATAGGTGAGTCGATGTTTTCTTTACAAACCGATGCATCAAAAGTTGCCTTTCTATCTTTGATAGATTATTGTTTAAAAAACGACATTAGAATAATTGATTGCCAGTTTCACACAAATCATCTCGCAAGTTTGGGAGGCGAAAACATAAGTCGTAAAGAATATTCCGAATATTTATCTAAATTTGTAGAATCACCTTTTGCAACAAAATGATTAAAGAAGTTTATCAAATACTGGAAAAAGCACAAATAACCAAACGCACACGTATTTTATGCGCTGTAAGCGGAGGAATAGATTCTACCGTGATGTTACACGTTATGCATGAATTAGACATGGATTGTGTTGTTGCACATTGTAATTTTCATTTAAGAGGTGACGATTCGAATTTGGACGAAAAGTTTGTTAAGAGTTTAGCTGATAGATTTGAATATAAATTTGTTACTCAAGATTTTGATACAGAAAAGTACGCAAAGCAAAACGGAATTTCTATCCAAATGGCAGCAAGAGATTTAAGATACGCCTTTTTTTATGATTCTGCCGAGAAAAACAATTGCGACTATATCGCGCTTGCACATAATGCAGACGATCAGGTCGAGACCGTGCTGACAAATCTTATCCGTGGTACTGGTGTTAGAGGTCTTACCGGTATGAGCTTTGTGAAAAACAATCTACTTCGTCCGTTATTATGGGTTTCGCGTGATGAAATTGAACTATTTGCTAATGAAAACTATATTGATTATCGTACAGATATTACAAATGCTCAAACCAAGTATTCGCGCAATAAATTAAGACATAAAGTAATCCCATTGTTAGAAGAAATAAACCCCGCTGCTAAAATAAATATATTAAACTCGGTCAAGTACTTGTCTGATACAGAGCTTATTATGCAAGAATTTGTTAATGCTGTTTATAATAAGTGTATTTTTTTTAAAGAAGACTTGATTATTGTTGAGTTACCCGAATTGTCAAAATTTCCTGCTGTCGAAACTATTTTATTTGAGATATTAATAAAACTAGAAATTCCAAAAGTGTTGGCTGTTGATGCAATAAATCTTCTAAATGCTCAATCAGGCCGTTTTTGTGAGTTTTTAAACATCAGGATTTTAAAAGATAGGGATGCCTTGATTATTGACAAAAAATATAGTCCTAAAAAAACCAATATTGTAATCGACGATTTAGATTCATTATCAAAACTTGAAGAAATTGGATTCACAATAAAAGCGATAGATTATAAAAGTGGCTATCAAATAATCAAAGACTCACAAACAGCATGCATAGATTTAGATAAAATAGTTTTCCCAATAACCCTTCGCAATTGGGAGGATGGCGATAAATTTAAACCACTAGGGATGGAAAACTTTAAAAAAATAAGTGATTTCTTGACTGACGTGAAATTAAGTGTTTTCGAAAAAGAAAAGGTGCTTATTTTTGAATCAAATGGAAGTGTTTTTTGGGTTGCAGGATTACGAATTGACGATAGATTTAAGATTAGTAATAGTACTAAAAGAGTATTAGAGCTTAGTTCTGTACAATAATTTTATGTTCAGATTTATAGCCTTTATCTCCTGAAATATTAAGAATATAGGTTCCCTGTGAAAGCGCTTTTATACTGAAACTGAACTGGTTTATTCCGGGTTTTGCTTTGTCTCTGATAATTTCGTGAATTAGTTTTCCGTTAATATCGTACAATGTGAAAGTGCAAATCTGATATGTTGGGATATCAAAATTGACAATTATAAAATCGCTTACAGGGTTGGGATATACATTAGCCGGAGAGTAAAAATTGTTATTATCAAATCCTTGATTGTTTTCTCCAAAGGATAGTTGACTAACCCAAGTTCGAGTTTTTCCTGCACTACCATAAGATCCTGTAAAATAAACAATTTCAGGATTATTATATCGTTGTTGAATAGTTGTAAAATCGCCCCATCTTTCGGTATTTGAAGCGGTCATGTTCATTACACCAACCCCTGGTTTTAAAACTAAAATGTCGGAGTAGTTTCCATTATCATAAACAATACAAGCATTTCCCGGATAAAGTTCTTCTGAAGCATAGTTAAAACCAATTATTATCTTTTGATCAACGCTATTTTTACCGACAAAAGCAATAGAAGGAAAAGCAATTCCAAGAGTATCAAAGCTTATCATATCGCTTTCAACAGTGCTTTCTCCATCCGGATCAGTAATTCTACCATATAAAATTCCGGCTCTACTATTGTTGTAATCTATTGAATTAAGCACAAAATGAATAATATCGTTTTCGATTAATGCGTCTTTAATAGTATTGTAATTTGTTTTTAAAGCATGACCCGAAGGTTGTGGTGTTTCATGACTTAGCCCGTAAGAAATTTCTGTTTGTAGATATTTGCTTGTAATCTCAAAATCTTCGCTATCGTATTTTCCTGAGAATTTTACTAGAAACAATGTGTCGTTTGATGGCCATTCTTGTGTTTCTATATCTTGATATGGACAATCTAAAGTTGAGACAAAATACATTTGAGGTCCATACATTGTTTTACCCGGTCTCACAGGTGCAACATTGTAATAATAAATAACCGAAGGTAAAGGCTGGTTAAATCCCGGATCAACAACATGATATGCAAAACCAATATTTTCCTCTCCATTATATCCTGCAAATTTATCCATTTGTATAATCCTACATCCATAAAAGTCCCATGAATTAAAGCTTGTCATATCTGCAAAATTAGTTACAGTTATAAACAACTCCTCACTATTTACTGCAATAATTGGAAAATCAGACCATGTTTCATCGTCAAGAAAATTCCCCGATATCGTGTAAAAAAACCATTCATCCTCAGGATTATCAGATGACGAAAAGCATACTATTATATCGTTAGTTGAGTAGTTAAATCCACTAAGCATAACAACCACAAACCTATCCTGATCGTAATCGTAAATAACTCTCGGATCATATTTGTCATGTGGCAAACCTAAGGATTCAGTAAATGAATCTAAACTTTGGGTTTGAATCAATCCAAGCGTGTCATTGTAGAAGCTAATTTTTGAATTTCGCATAGTTATCATATATCCTGAATTAGATACAGCAATAGTGTTGTCGTTAGGCACGCTGTATCCATCGTAAGCGTCCTGAAAACCTGCCATAATAAATGGGAGCTCAACTTCTTTTGAGGTGGAAAATTTCGATTCTCCATAATAATCATGTTCCTGTATCGAACCTTTTTCTGACTGAAAGTTAGCATTCAGATTTGGATTATTTATTAAAACAGGCATGTAGTCCGGTTTATCTGTCGAAGTCTTAGACTCTTTTTTTGCAAAGGATCTTTTTGTGGTAACGTTTATTTGCGAAAATAATGGTATAGATATAAATATTAATATACTTATAAGAATTGTTTTCATTGCTTTTATGTTTTGCCATAAAATTACAATTTATTGATTGACTATCGGATAAAAATGGAATACAAGTGTATTAATTCATAAAACCTAAAGCCTTCATAATGAATTGCGAATTCCTAACGCATAATGCAGGTTTAATTCGGAAACATTTTGCGGATTTAAGGTAAAACAAAAAAGACCCTGAGGTTTCAGAGTCTTTCCTTCGCTTTAAATAACAATTCTTTGCAAAGGACTATTACTGTCTTTTACATGATGGTTTAAGAACTTTGCTTCTATCTGAGAACTCGGTATAATAACCGACTTGCTCAATTTCTTCAATTATTTTGTCTTTGGAGATTATCTTTGAATCATACTTAAAAATCATGGTCTTGTTTTCAAAATCAACTTTGTAATAATTGATTCCTTTTACATCAGCAAAGTGGTTTTCTAGTCTGGTTTTACCATTCATACAGCGAAAATCGACTTTAACCTTAAAAACAGATTTTGCGTCTTGCGAAAATGCATTGACTGAAAAAGTAATGCCAATTAAAACGATTATTAAAAGCCGTAAACTTTTTTTCATAGTTTTGTTTGTTTGCTTTGCAAATATAAACAAATATTTTTATTAACAATAAATATTTTAAAAAAATGCTTTAGAACAAAACTTCTTATAAGAAAACTATTTTTTACGTTTTTTTGGCCATACTTCAGGAACAGGATCGTGGCCGTGAGTCCCCCAGGGATTACATCTTAAAATTCGCCAAGTTGACAGGATTAGACCTTTTATCGGACCATGCATTTTTAAAGCCTGTATGGTGTAGGTTGAGCATGTCGGATAATGCCTGCACGATGCCGGAAGCCACGGGCTAATTATCCATTGATAAAGCTTTACCAACAGAATAAAAGGCGAAATTAAAACTAGTTTTATTCCTTTTCTAATTTGCATATTGCAAATGTATCTCTTTTTTGTAATTTATTCAGAATTATCCAACAATTATAAATCAAGCATTAATTATTTGTCAAAAAATTACCTATATTTGTCTCAAGCTATTCAAATTTGCACAATGGAAACTAGTATAAGAGGTTACTCATTAAAGGAAATTGTTCAGTCGAACGATTTTTACTCAGTTTATAATGCTGAGCATGCTATTCTAAAAGGTCAAGAGCTAAGAATAACTGTTCTGAGAAAGGAAATCGCTGATGATTCCAAAATCAGATCTGCTTTTAATCAAAGTATTTTCAAACTAGCCTTTGTTGAACATCCAAACATTGCTCGAAATATCGACATGCTCGAAGAAAATGATAAATTGGTTGTTCTTTCCGAAAAAGAAGATTATACTCATTTACAAGATTTTGTTTTCAAATATTCGGTTGACACTAAGTTAACAATTTGCGAAAAAGTTTTAAATGCTGTGATTTATCTTAATTCAAGAAACATTTACGTTACAGTTTTAAACCCGGATTGTGTGATGATAAATCACGAAAGACAACCAAAAATGATCAATGCAGGTCTTATTAATATTTTTATGAATACTGATAATGAGGAAATTATTAATTCATTGAAGAATTATTTGTCTTTTTCAGCACCTGAAATAAAAGATAATCCTAAAAATATTGGTGAAAAATCTGATGTTTACACTTGCTCACTATTTACAAAGTTCATTTTTGGAAATGGCGATTTAATAGATGATCACCATGATTTGAGCAATGTTCCAATCTATTTACATAATATTATATCAAAAGGGTTATCAGAAAATCCTAACATGAGATACAAAAATGTATCCGATTTTTTAAAGAATCTTGCTTCTGCTGTTTGCGCAAATACTCAAATTAGTGGCTCATACATTTCAGATTCTGAAATACAACCGGAAATTAATGTTTCACACGATGTAATCAGTGGAATGCCGGAGATTGATGAAATAAAAACGAATAAAATTGATTTTAATATCGAGGAAGAGGTAAATAATATTGATATTCCCGAAGCGCCTTTACCTCTTGTTGAGAAAGTTGCCGAAAGTGATAATAAGCCAAACGGAGCATCAAAGAGTATGAATTATTATGATGTTTTGGCTGCAATTGAGGCAGAAAAGAACGAGCAGATAAAACCTGAAATGCAAAAAAAATCGTCACCAATAGCAGAACAGCAGGTGAGGAGTAGCTCCTACGTTCCAAAAGCTGATCCCGAAAGCAAAAGTGGTAAAATAGCAGCCAAGAAGGAAGAGAACAGAGCTCAGCAGCAGCAATCACAATCATACAATAAACCACCACAGCCAGAAGTAAATAATAGTTATCAAACACGTACACAGCAGCAATCGCAATCATATAACCAACCACCTCAGCAAAGCAGCAATGTGAATTACCAAACACGATCGCAGCAGCAGCAAAATACATATTCACAACATCAGCCGCCAGCGGTTAGCGTTAATACTGCAGGAATTGTTGTATTAGGATTTTTGGGAATAGTGTTTTCTTTTGCACTGCCTCTTGTTGGATTTATTTTAGCAATTATCGGACTAAGCCAATTACCGAAGCAGAAGCAAAAGTTGTTAAAAGTTAAACGCGATTTTTCTCAATCAGAAAAAACAAACCGCGCGATTGGGACAATTTTTAGTATAATAGCCCTTTTAGTTTCTGTTATTCGGATGCTAATTTTTGTTGTAAATCTTGTGAGTTGATAATTTGATAATACTGAATTCGTAATCAAAAAAGTACTACATTTGCAAAAAAAAAATGGAGAGATGCCAGAGTGGTCGAATGGGGCGGTCTCGAAAACCGTTGTTCGCTTACGCGGACCCAGGGTTCGAATCCCTGTCTCTCCGCCAAAGTTAAAACCCATTGCCTCAGCGATGGGTTTTTTGTTTGTGCAAATTCGCCAAAAACCTCGTTTTTGAAGTGCATTTGCACAAACAAAAAACCAGCGAACAAAGTTCGCGTAGGTTTTAACTTTGATTGCCCCCACCTTTGGGATCACAAATTTTGTTCACAAAATTTGTAATCCCAACACTAACTGCAATTTTTCAATTTTGTGCAGCAAAATTGAAAAGAGCTGTTAACCCGCATTATGCATTAGCAAATCTATTACGCCAGCAAATTCCTTTGAAATCAAACGTTTTACTGTGTTTCTCTGTAACGAAACATTTGATTTTCTTGCGATTTGCTGTCTCATCACCAAGTGGTGCGCTAAGGTAATTGAATTATCTTAAAGCATAATGCGGGTTTGTAACCCTACTTTAAGTACATCTTATCTTGTAAAGTTTTAATGTCTTCATCGTAGATGTAATCGTCGTAATCCATTAACTTATCTATTATTCCGTTGGGTGTTAATTCAATAATTCTGTTGGATACTGTTTGAATAAACTCATGGTCGTGTGAGGCGAAAAGTACATTGCCGGGATATTTTATTAGATTATTGTTGAATGCTTGTATTGATTCTAGGTCTAGATGATTGGTAGGTGTGTCAAGAATTAATACATTCGCTTCTAATAGCATCATTTTTGCAATCATACAACGCATTTTCTCTCCACCGGATAGAACTGTTACTTTTTTGTTTAGATCTTCGCCCGAAAATAGCATTTTGCCTAAATATCCTCTGATATATTGCTCTTCTGTTTCATCTGTAAACTGACAAAGCCAATCAAAAAGGCTAATGTCTTTAGTGAAAAATTCTGCATTGTCGAGAGGAAGATATGCACTTGTGATGGTTTGTCCCCATTGGTAAGTGCCATTTAGAGGTTCATAAAAACCATTTAATATTTCGAAAAATACAGTCATAGCTCTTGGGTCGCGAGAAAGAAAAACAATTTTATCCTCTCTATTAACAGTAAAGCTTACGTTTTTAAATAATACTTTTCCATCAATGCTTGCTTTTAAGTTCTCGACATCCAAAACTTTATCTCCAACTTTGCGCTCAGGTTTAAATATAATACCTGGATATTTTCTTTTTGATGGCTTAATTTCTGCTATATCAAGTTTCTCAATCATTTTCTTTCGACTAGTTGTTTGCTTAGATTTTGAGACATTGGCACTAAATCGAGCAATAAACTCAAGAAGCTCGTTACGCTTTTCTTCTGCTTTTTTGTTTTGTAACATTTGTTGTCTTAATGCTAACTGACTGCTCTCATACCAGAAACTATAATTGCCGGCAAACATCTCAATTTGACCAAAGTCTATATCCACAATATGTGTGCTTATTGCGTCCAGAAAGTGTCTGTCGTGAGATACAACTAAAACTGTGTTTTCGTAATTTGATAGATATGTCTCCAGCCACCTAACAGTATCTAAATCTAAATCGTTTGTCGGTTCATCTAATAGTAAGTTGTCAGGATTACCAAATAATGCCTGAGCTAATAAAACTCTTACTTTTTGCTTTCCCGACATGTCTTTCATTAAGGTATCGTGATATTTTTCTTTAATTCCTAAATTGCTTAGTAGTGTTGCAGCATCATTTTCTGCATTCCAACCATTCATATCGGCAAACTTTGCCTCTAGTTCTGCAGCTAAAATGCCATCTGCATCTGTGAAATCTGTTTTTGAATAAAGATTGTCCTTCTGCTCAATAATATCCATTAAAAAGCTATGTCCTTTCATTACTGTGTATAATACTGTGTATTCATCAAATGCAAAGTGATCTTGACTAAGGATTGATAATCTCTCACCAGGACCTAAGCTTATATTTCCGGCAGTTGAATCAATCTCACCTGATATAGCTTTTAAAAATGTAGATTTGCCAGCCCCATTGGCACCAATTATGCCATAGCAATTGCCCGATAAAAACTTTAAATTGACTTCTTGAAATAATGGCTTACTGCCAAATTGTACTTTTAAATTTGATACTGTTATCATTACTTTTTTTTTAAGCGGCAAAAGTACTCATTATATTCTTGCTTAAACGATTTATTCATAATCTTTTTAGGGGGAAACTATATGCATTTTTATTCTTAGAGTAAGTTTGGACAAACATTAGGCTGATTTAGTTTTTTTTTAAGAGTAATATTTTTTAATCGACTTTACATTGCCCGATTTATTTCGCATCACGATAAAAGTTCTTGAAGGCAATGTAAAGTCTGGATTCTGCAAGTTTTTATTACATTTCTGTTTTTTGTAAACCCATTATTGCATCAAAAATGGTTTTGGTAGCAGTCGGTTTTATCCCATGTCTTTTCCCAAGTTCAACGATATCTTTCAATTCGGGATTTGCTTTTCCCAGAACCGTTGTTGAGTGAAAACCATTAAACCCATTGTTCGGACTAAGGTCATAAGCCGGAGACAGTCTCCATTTATCGTTCTTATAAATATAAGAAAAGTTCTTTGAATGGTCATCTTTATTGCCAATTATGATGTTGAAAATCATAAGCCGAAACACTTTTTCGAGTTCTGCATAATCTTGCGTTATGAATTTTGTGAGTTTTAATAGGTCGTCATAATCCAGTGATGGGATTCGATGATCGGCATACAAAATTCCCGATGCTGAGTGAATATGAAATCTTTGATTTTTATCACGATCGAATAGCTTAACGCCAAAATATTTTCCTGCAAACAGTTTTGTTTCCGACATTTCGATTCCTGATTTTTTAGCAAGCAGCGAACAATTGTATTCTATTTCACCAATATTTTCAGGGTCGTACGATGATGGGAATTTTACCATCCAGTCTTCGCCTTCGAAATTTATTATTACTTTAGGCCTTGCGCCGCCAGATGATTCATTAAAATGATAAAGTGTTTCTACATCGGCTGAAGCTTTTGATTGTAGAATTTTGCTTGCTTCTTTGGCAAAATATTCCAGATCGAAATTGTTGGATTCTCCTTTTAAGATTACTTCCGGTTCGTAGCTTAAAGCTCCTAAACCATTTTTCCCGACAATACTAAGCCTGTCAAGCACTGATAAAATCGAGGGGTCAATTCCTCGTTCTCTCAAAAGTCTGTCAAGCAGCAAGTTTCCCCAGCCATCGGGTAAGCTATCATTAAAAACACCAAATAAACCATTAAATGGACTTGGCTTTGCTACAAATGTTTTTGGTTCTAAAGGCAGATATATTGGCGAAATCGAAAACCCATTTTCAAGCCATGTTTTGTCATATTCAAAAACAGTAAGATATTTGGAATTTAAAGCTAGTCGGCCAATCTTAAACCCGTTTAATTTTATAGATAATATATCGACAGTTTTAATCATTTTTACTTGCTCTTTTTCGAGTTTTATTCTTCAATTTTTTTTCTTTCAGAATATCATCAATACTTAACTGACTGTCTTTTTTTAATAAATTCAGAAATTCATCAGTAGCATCTAGCGTTATCGCCAGTTGAATTAGGTTTTTTAGGGAAATCTCGTAACTGTTCTCAAACCGTTTTAGCGAACCAAGACTAACTCCCGACTTACGGGCTAAATCCTCCTGAGTAATGTTTTCATGCAAACGAAGCTTACGCAGATTATTTGCAATTTGCTCAGCAATTTCGTAAGGGTTTAATAGTTTTGATATCATATAAAAGTTAAAATATTATCTATTAACATAAAGTAAACCTAATAAGAGATAAAATATTATCTGTACAAAGATATAAAAAATTTTGAATAATGTCAAATATTTTTCTTGTTTATTTATCGACGTTTACATTGCCAGAATTATTGTGTGCTACGATATGGTTTTTTTGAAGGCAATGTAAAGTCTGGATTCTGGCAGGATGTTTTTTTATCTTTCCATCGTCTGCTTTTTCTGCGGGCATGGAAACGTTAAAAAAG
>JAFGVU010000196.1 GCA_016937855.1 Bacteroidales bacterium
CCTAAAAAAAGCCCCGGGGGGACATTTGGGGTAATCTTTCTTGACAGTTCACTAGGACTTTCTATAAAAATGACAGTCTGGTGCTCTGTCTTCTCCTTTCAAGAGGTTTCTCTATAAAAGAAACTCCGGAAAGTCCTAGTGAACTATCAAGAAACGCCACAAAACCATTACAAAGGAGTAACAAATGACCGATGAGATTACTAAATGTGAAATATTAAAAGGAATAATTGGTCCACCTCCTGGAGAAACGGGAGAATATTATTTAAGTGACGGCGTTTCCGTTATTAATTTACATAATTTATTAACTGAAGATGAATTATTTTTAGTTTGGGAAGGAAATTATGGCTAACAAAAAAATATCTCAATTAGAAGAAGCATTAACTTTAGATTTGAATGACATATTTCCTGTTGTTATTAATCCTTTAACTATTCCGGAAACAAAAAAGATAAAGTTTAATACAATTCAAAATTCTCTGGATCATGGTTCGATGCTTGGATTATCAGATGACGATCATACACAATATTTTAATGTTGAACGTCATACATTATTGGTTCATACAGATTTAGGTTTAGTTCCTAATACTAGACAAGTTATTTCTGGTTCTGGTTTATCTGGTGGTGGTGATCTTTCCGTTGATCGAACTATTGCAGTTGGTGTTTCTGGTTTAGGTTTATCTACAAGTGACGACGCAGTTATTCTTACATCATCAGCTAATCCTGGTGCAAATGCTTCAATATTAGCAACTAGTACAGAAGGATATTTACAATTATTGCGCCTTGGATTAGGATTAACACCCTTATATCCACTACATGTTCTAGGCTCATCAAGATTAGAAGGAAATACTATGATTGATGGGGATATAACATTTATCGGAGCTCAAAAAATAGAAACTAGTTCGGATGGTCTTACTTTAAGTCCAGCTAGCGATCTTAGTTTAAGTCCTGGTGGTACCTCGAGAGTAAAAGCAACAAATAATGTAAGATTGCAATCAGATAATTATGTTTCAAAAACTACTGGCTGGAGTATTGGATATGATGGTTGGGCTGATTTCAGATATATGTATTTAGAAGAACTTCAAGTAAGAACGTTTATTGCAGATTTAGAACAGGCCTTAGCTGGTAGTCAAATAATTGCAAAATCAGTAGCTCCACTAGCAGAAAATTTTACTATACCAGGTTTAGGTTTACCAGCAGATTTATTTGTCTCTGAATTTATTGGGTATAGTACGTTTAGAGTATTTGCTAATGGAGATATGGTACGTCTACGACAATTTAGTCGAACAGTAGATTCTTTAACTGTTGCTGATTGTTGGGGAACAGTAACCTATGTATCCACTACCGACGGAGTTCAAAAATATACGTTTACTCGATCGACATCTACAAATGGTGGGACGGCGGTTGCTGGTACTATAATAGAAACAGGTGCTTTAGTTCTTGATTATGGGGTTTCTGGAAATGGTATTATAGAAACAACAGCTATAGATGGATTGGCTGGCGGCTATGCCCCATATCAACAGATAGTTTCTTGGACTACTCATCCAGTTTCTGGTTCTGTAACACGTACTCGTCTTGGAAATTTACGAGGTATTTTTAATGTTACAAATGAATACGGTTTATATGCCGGAGCTGGAGTTACAGATGCGAGTCAATATTTACGTATTAGTAACGAAGCTATAGAAGCGCATAATCTGCCAATAAAGATGTATGACGGAGCTTCTGTAACTATGCAATTTTCTCCAACAACTCCATCATTTGCTATGGGTGCTACATTACCTTCTGCTTATGGAACAGGTGATGGTTTATGGATGGGAAAAGACACTTCATATAAATTTAGAGTTGGAGATGTTGATGGTGAGTTGCTTGCGTGGGACGGAGCAAGTTTATTTCTTAAATCAAATGCTTATAATTATTTACAGTTTACTGGCACTAGTTTAAATTTTTATTCTGGTGTTTCATCAGCAACTTTGATGATGTCTTTAACAAATACTCCAGCAATAACCATAGGACGTGTAGCAGCATCGCAAAATAATATGTATTTGACTGGTGGTGCATTATCAATACGAAATAATACAATTGAGCGTATTGGGATGACTGCTGCCGGAATATTAACTGTTAAAGATAGTGGCGGGAATGCAGTATTTACTTTCAATTCAACACTTGGAGCTGAATTTACAAAACCATTAACTTTGGCAACTGGAGGAGGTATTTATCAAGGTAGTGGCTCTTTTGCTACACCAACTACAGGATTAAAAATTTGGAATGAAAGTGGCTTTGGAAGAATAGCTGGTTATAATGAAACTGTTTTGCAATGGTCAGCTGGAACAGATGGAAAGTTATATGCTGGTGGTGGGAATGTAATATTAAGTTCAAATGGAATGCAGATTACTTCTGCTGCTGCATGGGATGATCTAAATTCTGTTGTTTGGAAGCCTTCAGCATCTACACCATATCCGGTATATGGAAAACTTTCATTTAGCGGGATAGGCGCAAGTTCAACATATGGTAAACTAGTAGCGTTTAATGACAATATAACGCTTAATGATGATGCAGTATTAGAAATAAGTGCGGAAACTAAAACCTCTTATTCACTTATCGGTCTACACTCACTATATAACAACTACTCTACGCTTTATGCACAAGTATCGAATAAAATTAATTCTAGTAGATTTGAAATGAATCTTACAAGTGTTGGATTGTATGTTAATGCTACAAGTTTAATTACTCCTAATGTGTGGAACGCAACATCTTCTTTATTCGATGTAAAAGTAAATACACAAGTTGCTGGAACTATTATAGCGACAGGAGTAATTAAATCTAACAGTTTAATACATTCTACTTTGTCATATCCATTTGGAGCAGAAGTAATAAGAACATCAACTTTAAGTGTTCCAACCTCTGTATGGACTACTATTTCTTGGAATTCTCAATTATTTGATAATGTTCCATCAGGATATAGTGAGATGTGGTATAGTGGAACTCCAGGAAGAGTAACTATACAATATTCTGGAGTATATTTAGTAAATGCCTATATTCGTTTTGTCGCTAATGGAACTGGATATAGGGCTATGCGAATTACAGTAGACGCTGGTGAATCAGTTAGAGTTTTTGAACCAAATGTTAGTGGTACTTATGATCACTCATTAAATCTCACAACTCTTAATTATTTTGCAGCAGGTAGTTTTATACAGGTTGATTTGTGGCAGAATTCAGGAGTAACATTAAATGCTATTGCTACAGGTATACTTTCTGTGGTAAGGGTACATTAGGAGAAAAATGGCTACTTTAATTAATTTAACAGACTTACTAGTTAATGAAATAAACATAAAATATGATAGACAACAAGTTGAAGTTATCTATGCAAAAATAGATGATTTCGGTAAAAAATGGGAACTCGGAATGGCTATTTTTTGGGTAACTCTTCCAGAACAAATTATGCAAGAAGACGGAACATTAGCTCCATATCCAGAAAATTGGTTTCAACTTCCAGAGGTATATTTCCCGTTATTAATTGGATTACGCGATGATGCTGATGCAGCACTTACCGCTAAATTTTTAGTTTAAAAGGAGAAGTAAATGGAAATGACAGTAGAACAAGCACTACAAATATTGGATCAGGCAGCAAGCCGTGCAATGTTACCAAGACAAGAACATTATCAGGTACAAATTGCAGTAGAAACATTAAAAAATCTAATTTCAAGTACCAATCAAAAAAAGGAGGATAATGATAACCCCAACTAAAGGAACATATTTACCGAATTTAAATGATAAACGTAAGTTTGGATTAGATTTATC
>JAFGVU010000031.1 GCA_016937855.1 Bacteroidales bacterium
CGTTTTTGCTTATCCTTACAATATACTGACCAGCCTTTAAATTGGAGACAGTAATTTTCTGCCCTTGGTAGCTAGTTTGTTTTTTTACAAGATTCCCCAAAATGTCATAAATCAATACATCCGAATCTTTAAAAAAGCTGTTTATTGTGATGTAATCGCTAGCCGGGTTTGGAAAAACTGACAATTTTGATGCTTGATAATTTACTATTCCGGTTGAGTATTCAAGCTCAATTTTGTCAATATGTAAAATACTTCCGGCCACCGGATTATCCGGATTTGACGAAATCGCAATAATATTAAGTATTTCGGGCTCAAATTCATTTCGATAATCAACATCAACACTAATAAAAGTGTATTCGTCAAGAGCCTCAGCACCATCATATAGCGCAGTAGCAACCGTATCAGGCACTTCTGTTCCATCATCTCTTAACATCCACATTCCAAGTCTAAAGAAGTCGCCTTCGGCTGGTGCGTATTTAACAAAAGCAGTTAACTTATCGGGGTATAAGTTGTATTGTATCCCACCTGTAATACTCGTTACTTGTGTCCACAAGTCAATATCAAATTGCCCAAGAGTAATAAAACCTGGAGCAACAAATGTTAAAACTGTCTTTGAAGTAAGCATTGCAGCAAAACCACCATCATAAGCATCGCTTGATTTCTCTGTCGTTACCTTATCGATTGGAAAAACATTAGTTGTTGAGTTTGCTGTTCCCCAGCTAACAGGATCTTCGTGACCTTCATCGGCAGTTTGCCATAGTTCGAAACTATTGTTTGGGACTTCTTGAGCAATCACAAATACTGCAAAAAAAGCAAATGTAAATATTGTAAATATGTGTTTCATAAATCTATTTTTCCCAATAACAACGAATTGTGCAAATTGTTTATCGCAGATTAGTCCCGTTTAATTTGTCAAATATAAAACATTTATGTCTTAATATTACATATTGCTGCAATTATTTTACTGTATCGCTAAAGATTAAATAATACGTATGTTGGTTATTGCGGAAAATGTAGCAGCGAATTCATTTGAGGACATGCTATGAGGCCAAATTTTGTTATTTTGTCCCGAATGAAAAATTCTAGAATTAAAAATTTTGAATTCTTTTTCAAAAAGGCTGTTGGCTGATTGGCGGTGGTGCGAAAATTAGACTGCCTGAATTAATCACATAAAACTCTGTATGGTATATCAGTGTTGATGGTGAATCGTACTTTTGTTATCTGAATCAAATTATCTAAAACTTTATGAAATATTTTCCTTCATCAATTTTAAAGAAATCTATTTTAGAGTTGCCATATTCTACCAATGTGTCTAATGTTACTGGTTGATATTTTGCTAAAGCACCACTTTTTTCTAATTTCCCTTTTAACCAAATTCCAAAGATTTGCAAACTTTGTTTTGATCTAATATTTTTATAATAATCCCCTTGAGTTCTCATCGGGATTATGTAACCATCATCTGTATATGCAAGAAAATCTCCTTTTGGATAAAAAGGATTTGAGTTAATTTCGTTATTTGCAATTAACTCAATTTCATACCATGGTCTAGGTGTAATTTTACCTGTATTAGTATTTAATCTACCTTTCCCAAAGTAAACATTTAGATTTGATTTTTCTTTTTCAACAACACGTTCTAACGAGAATTCAAATCTAGGAAGGTTAGACGTGTCAACTGAGTTGGGATTATAATTCTCAATCGAATTCCAGACGTTCTCAACATTCTTTAGAACGACTTTTTTCTTACCCGGAACTGTTATTTCTGCTCTGTCAATTGATATAGAGTAAGTCGGAGAATATAAGTCTTCAAGGAAATTAAGAACTTTATTTTTCTGATTCTTATCTTGAATTGGAACAGTACACTCAATATTACCTTTTGTGCCACTAGTGGAAAAATTTGAAGACCCCAAATAGATATTTATATTTGATTCATGCTCAAAGCAGTATACTTTGCCATGATACCTTCTTCCATTTGTAACAAAAACTCCAGAATCATGATTAATTTCTTTGAGTTTTAAATTTAAATTATTAACAAAATCTAGTTTTCTTGAGCTAAGACCTTCATAAAATGCCATACCAAGCAATAACTTTGAAATCCCTCCTTGTTTTGCAATTCTCATAAAAGAGTTTTCATAGGAATTTAAAATATCTAGAGATGTATAGCCTGTTGCGATACTAACATTTTTTGCTTTTGAGAACTCCTTGTCAAGAACAACGTTAAATAGCCCACCGTGATTTTTCAGATTTGTATACATCAGTTTTTACTTTTTCTAAGAATAGTTTTATATGATTTGCAATTGGTAATATCCCTGCAGGAGGGACAGAGTTCCCAATTTGTCTACGGACTTCAGTTATTGTGCCTTCAAAAATGAAATCGTCGGGATAGCCAAATAGTCTAGCTCTTTCTCTATTGGTTAAAGGTCTAGGTTCTTTATAATGATAACCCCATGTGCCTCCACCTCCTGCAGCAATTATTGTAGTTGAAGGCTTATCCGGATGTAATCTCCGATAAACATGGGAGATCATACCTTTTACATAATGGGGAGAATCTTTGGGAATGTCTGTGAAATTTCCACCAGGAGGAATTAGTTTTAACTTCTCAATTGTGTTAGGTTGAATCTTTTGGTGTTCATTATTGTATTTAACGTTTTCAACATTTTCTAATGCTTGTTTTGATGTAACATAATTATCAATGCTGTGTGTTGGTGAAGGAATGTCAAAATAATCATGAATGTCTTTTCTAATACCAATTATTAATACTCTTTGTCGTAGTTGTGGAGCTCCATAGTCAGCAAAATTTATTAAATATGGAGTCGTATTATAGCCTATCGCTCCAGTTTTCGAAAAGTCAGAAATGATTTGTTTTATTGCTTGTTTTTTATTTGCAGTTAAAATTCCCTTTACATTTTCTGCAATAAACATCAAAGGATTTTTTAATGAAACGATATCGACGAAGTTTTTATATAGATTCCCTCTATCAGTATTTATACCACCTCTTTGCCATAAAAGAGAAAAATCTTGACAAGGAAACCCTCCGATAACAACATCTGCATCAGGAATAGAAGAATAATCAATTTCAGTAATATCTGCGTGTACAATATGGTTACTTATGTTATTTTTATAAGTTTCACATGCAAGTCTATCATTATCATTTGCCCATTTTATGTTGAATCCAGATTTTTTAAATCCTAAGTCCATACCTCCACAACCAGAGAATAGAGAAATTAAATCAATTTCAGGTTTTATTGGATTTTCGTGTTTTAGATGCAAGTTTTTAATCCTTAACTGTGGTTCTGCCACAATGTTATCTATTTTCATAATTCAAAATCAATTTTTCTTTGTTTAGTTTCAATAATCCTTAGATACTTCACTTTTTTTTCAGCAAGCTCTAACAATTCACTTGTTCCATTCTGTGAGTATATAATTTCAGCAATTTTCTCACTATAATACTCTTTTTTTAATTCATTTAAATCCAACGCAAAGGTTTTTGCTAGTTTGGGAAGCGCTTCAATTGGAAGACAACGCTTTCTATTCTCAACCTTTGATAATGTTGATTGGTCAATGTCTAGAGTTGCTGCTAACTTAGTAAGAGTTAATCCATTTTCTACCCTTAAACTTTTAATATATTCTCCAAAAGTTGCTTGCATGTTCATGAAAAATTATTCTTGACAATTTTGGCAAAAATACTAATTTTTTTTTAATTAAGAAAATGTTTTAAGTTCCATTAATTGGACAAGTGTATTTTTGCATGTGCCCTGTCCTGTCATTCTTGATTATTTCAGGTTTTTGAACCCATTTTCTATTTCGAAACTAATGCGTTCGAACACCTCATCAAAAGTTCCAATTCCATCTATTTTAACTACACCATGCAGCTCGTTATATTTTTCGATAACCGGAACAGTTTTCGATTCGTGTTCTTGTAATCGTTTTACAATCTTTGCCGTACTGGTGTCGTAAGGCATACAGTCGTTAGTTTTACTTCTTTCGTCTAAACGGCGAATTAATTCGAGTGTTGGAACCTCTATTTCAATTATTTTTGATAAGGATGATCCGTGTTTCTTTAGCATTCCATCTAAAATATATGATTGCACTAATGTTCTGGGAAAGCCTTTGAAGATAAAACCCTTTACGTTTTTCGAATTCTCTAGTTTTTGCTCAATTAGTTGCACAACGATTTCGTCAGGAACGAGCTGTCCGTTTTCGTAGAGAGCTTTAATATGTTTGCCGATTTCAGTATCTTTTTCGATTTCTTCGCCTAACATCGGACCGGTAGCAATATATTCAAGTCCATATTTTTTTGCAATAGCTTTTCCTTGCGAGCCTCTTCCCGAGCCAGGATATCCAAAAAGCACAATGTTTAGCAATCGCTTACTTAACTCGTTTTGTATGATAGACTCTATGCTTTTTTTAACTTCCGGTATTTCTTTAGTGCTATCAACATCAAAACAAACCCCCTTATCCTTATAAAATTTTAAGACCGGCAAAGTTTTTTCTCGATATTCCTTTAATCTATTCCGAATCACAATCTCGTTATCATCTGATCTTCCCGACGATTCGCCTCTTTTTAATAAACGCCGAACTGACTCTTCTTCGGGCACCTCTAAGCTAATCAGACAATTTAACGAGGTATTTAATTTAATCATCAAACCTTCTAGAATATAGGCCTGTATATATGTTCTGGGAAAACCATCAAATAAAAAACCATTTGCATCGGGGTTGTCGGTAATTGTTTTTTCAATAATCTGAACAATAATTTCGTCGGATACCAATCCACCTGAAGCAATAATACTTTGAGCCTCTTTGCCTAGTTTTGTTTGTTCTTTAATTTCTTTACGCAACAAATCTCCGGTCGAAATATAAAAAAGATTATAATCTTTGATAAGACTTTCTGACTGCGTACCTTTACCCGCTCCGGGAGGTCCAAATAGTGCAATATTTAACATAGTAATTTTTTTATTTTCTGGGTTATACGCAATAAGTTAAAAACTGTTGCATTTGCTAATATTTAATGAAGCTTTCACAAAACATGTTCGATAAAATTCTGTTAATCCTCCTAAAACTATTATATTTGTAAAAACCAATCCATTTTAGATATGAGAAATTTACTTTTACTACTCATTTTAGCGACAACAGTTGGCTGCACAGCACAAACCCAACTAAGCGGATTAGACAATTTTGAGGAACAAACCTGGCAAGACCTAAACGACAATGCAATACGCATGATAGGGAAAGATTGGGTGTTAATATCTGCCGGTACAGCAGAAGATTACAATATGATGACAGCAAGTTGGGGAACACTTGGATGGTTATGGGAAAGACCAGTTTCAACCATTTATGTACGTCCACAACGACACACGCACAACTACACCGAAAGAGAAGACTATTACACACTTTGCTTTTTTGATGATCCCGACAAGGAGGTATTAAGACTTATGGGAACAGTTTCGGGCAAAGATTTTGATAAGATGGGTTACGAAAAACTCACTCCAGTTGTTACTCCAAACGGATCGATTGCTTTCGAAGAGGCATATTTAATAATTGAATGCAAAAAATTATATTCGATGGTTTTAAAAGAAGAAGAATTTGACGACAAAACACCCATGAACGACATGTACCCCGAAAGAGACTTTCATACAGTTTACTATGGTGAGATTATGGGAGTTTGGCGGAAGTGAGTGATGGGAAGAGAGGGGAGTTCTATCTGTAATACATGTAAATCTGTTAAAATATTGTAACGTTTTATGCTTTGTAAAATCTCTATTTTGTAGAATTTATAATTCTAACACTTTGCCCCATTCTTCAAGCAATTCGTTGAGATCTAATACCGAAATGAATTCTTTAATAGTCTAAACGACGCTGCGCTTGTTTATACTAAAAATAATTTCAATCGGCATTTACCACTGTAGAAATAATATTACGTCCTC
>JAFGVU010000032.1 GCA_016937855.1 Bacteroidales bacterium
ACAATTATTGAGTGATTTTTTTTAAGGGTTTGCGGGGTGCAGGTTTTCGAGTTGCTAAGATTTGCAAACACTCTAATGTCCCGGAGGAACAACTCGCATATGGGGTGGTGCTTTTGTGCCCCCAAATATAAAAAAACATTTTTATAATACGCCATAAACATTCATCGTTTTACATATAAATTTTAAATTTAAAATTTTGCATAATTAAAAAAATAGCATAAATCCGCTCTAATAAGGGAATATAGAAGCAAAACGAATCAGATACAACGGCATACGTTGAACATTTTGAGAAAATGGAAAAACGGGGAGAACAATATCTTCCCAAAACAAATGTAGCCGATGCAGCTTATGGCAGTTTGGAAAATTATGAATTAATAGCTAATCATTCAATAGAAAGCTATTTAAAATATCATCTTTTTTATAGAGATACAAAAGGGGGGAAATAAAAATCGTTATCACAAAGATTATTTTGTATATGAAGCAGATAGAGACATTTATATTTGTCCACAAGCAAAAGAATTAGTTTTTGAAAAGGAAGAACAAAAAACAACTGCAACCGGATTTATGCTTACTCTTAAGCGTTACAGAGCAAATGCTTGTTCTAAATGCAAATTTAAAAAGCAGTGTACGAAATCAGAATTTAGGACTGTTCAACGAATTGAAGATTTTGAAAAACATAAAAAAAATACCCTTCAAAAAAATTGACTTCTGAAGGGGCTAAAAATTATTTTCAAAATTTAATAGCAAAGGGGCTTTTGATACAGCCCCATTTTTTACATTTGTAAGCAAAAAAAACGCCCCGGAAGGAGCGTTTTTTAAAATTAAGAAAGGAATTTTATTGTTTAACAAAGTTAGCATTGTAAACAATAGAGCCGCTAATAACTTTAATATTGTATAATCCGGCAGCAAAGCTTGAAATATCTATTCTCAATTGGCTTGATGAAACATTATTTTGTTCAATCAAACTACCGTTTGCAGAGTAAATATAAATATTTGCATTTTGTGACATTTCAGGAATTTCAACATTTAAAATATCAGAAACTGGATTAGGATAAACAATAAGTTGGTTAATTTGCTGAGATGCAATATTTGCAACAGCACTTTTAGCTCCAACTATCACAGTATAATCTTCTACTTCGCCATAAGTAAAACTTGCACAAGGATTACTTGGAGTAGCATCGTATAACATTTGAACCCTCATACGTTTACTCCCGTTTGAAACATCAGCAGGAATTGTAATATTTCCTGTTACAGCAGTAGAAGTTTTTGCGTGGTTAAATACAAATTCGTTTGCATCTTCAAAATCGCCGTCTTCGTTAAAATCAATCCAAACACCGTAACCTTCGTTGTAAACAGTACTTGCAAAAGCCGGAGTAAGAGAAATAGAATAAGAACTACCTTTGCTCACAGTTGTAGAAAAAGCAGTAAAATCTTCGTAACCACCATTTGCACCCGAAGTATTATCGATAGAAACAAATTGAACTCTATCTAACCATTCGTAAGAAACATTACTACCGGCAGAATTACAATAATTAACAGAAGCACTTTGAGTTGTAGTGTTGATAGTGTTGCTGTTTGTAGAAGTATTTCCGGCAGCATCAACAGCATTTATGTAAAAACTGTACGAAGTTCCGGCAGTTAAACCGCTAACATGAGTAGATGTAGAAGTAACGGTTGTTAATAAAGCCCCATTTTTGAATACTTTATAAGCCGCAACCCCAATATTATCAGTAGAAGCCGTCCAATTTAAATCTAATTCAGTTTGAGTAACATCACTTGACGCCAAGCTTGTAGGAGCAGTTGGAGGATCAGTATCAACATCACCCGAAATTGATATAGAATAATCTTCAACTTCGCCATATTGGAATGATTCGCAGGCAGTTGGAATGCCATTGTATTTCATTGCAACACGCATTCTTGTAGTACCGTTAGTTGCATCGGCAGAAATAGAAAAAGAACCTGAAACAGGAGTGTTTTTTGTTGCAGCAACAGAAACAACTTGTTCGCTTGCATCATTAAAATCACCGTCTTGGTTATAGTCAATCCAAACAGAATAACCTTCGGCATAAACAGTACCAGACCAGCCGGGAGTAATAGTAATAGTTTGATTGCTACCTTTAACAACGCTTGCAGTCATTGCAGTAAAATCAGCATAACCGCCGTTTGCCCCGGAGTTGTTATTAATTGAACCAAAAACAACTTTTTGTATCCATTCATCATTAACACTTTGTCCGTTTGAAGCACAATAAGTTATGCCCCCCGCAGCAGTTGTTACGTTTGCAGTATTACTTGCAGCAGACACATTTCCTGCTGCATCAGTAGCTTTTACATAGAAACTGTATGCTGTACTTGCAGTTAATCCGGTAACAGAATAAGCAGTACTTGAGGTAGTTGCTAATTGAGTTCCGTTTTTGTAAACAATGTATCCACTTACGCCAACATTATCGGTAGAAGCAGCCCATGATAGATTTACACCTGTTTGACTAACATTTGAAGAAGTTAATGAAGTAGGAGCTGTAGGAGCTTGAGTATCAGGAGCATCTTCGGTAGTAATATTAAGTGTATTGCTTTGAGACGAAGAGTTTCCGGCAGCATCAAAAGCTACTATATAAAAAGAATAACTTGTTGCAGCAGAAAGACTTGTGGCGTTATAAGAAGTACCTGTAACTGTAGTTAGTAACGAGCCGTTTTTGTAAATTTTATAACCATCAACACCAATATTATCGGTAGAAGCAGTCCATGAAATTGTAGCACTATTTTGAGTAATATTAGAAGAAACCAAGTTAGAAGGAGTTGAAGGAGGTTCAATATCACCAGCATCTTGAATATCAACAGAGTAATCTTCAACTTCGCCCCATTCAAAAGCTTCGCAAGCAGTAGGAACAGCGTTGTATTTCATAGAAACACGCATTCTTGTTTCGCCAAGGGTAGCACCTGCAGGAACGGTAAAAGTTCCGGAAACAGGACTGTTTTTTGAGGGATTAGAAGAAAAAACTAATTCTCCTGCATCGTCAAAATCGCCATCTTGGTTATAGTCTATCCAAACAGCTTCGGCTTCGTCATACTGAGATCCCGACCAAGCAGGATAAACTGAAATAGAAGTGCTGTTATTTCTATAAATAGGAGTAGAAAGATAAGTGAAATCGCCATATCCGCCATTTGCCCCCGAAGTATTATCAATAGAGCCAATTACAACTCTATTGATCCATTCGTCAGACACTTTTTCTCCGGCAGAAGAACAATAAGAAATACCGGCAGCTTGAGTAGTAACATAAATTGTACTGCTTTGATCCGAAACATTACCGGCAGCATCAATAGCGGTTACATAAAATTGATAAGAAGTTGCGGCAGAAAGTCCGTTTACAGAATAGTTAGTGCTTGAAGGTGAAGCAATTAGAGCACCATCTTTATAAACTTTATAAGCCGTTACACCAACATCGTCGGTAGAAGCAGTCCAATTTAAATCAACGCTTATTTGAGTAATATTTGAAGAAGCAAGATTAGAAGGAGCCGTAGGAGCCTGAGTGTCAGGATTAGCAGCAGTAGTAACTTCTAAAACATTGCTTTCGTCGGAATAATTTCCGGCAGCGTCATAAGCAACAACGTAGAAACTGTATGTAGTAGAGCCTGTTAGTCCGCTTACATTAGTTGAAGTGCCGGCAATAGAGCCAAGTTTAGTTCCGTTTTTGTAAACATCATAACCTGTAACGCCAACATTATCGGTAGATGCAGTCCAAGACAAATCAACAGTTGAATTTGTAATATTAGAAGCAGATAGACCGGAAGGGTTAGAAGGCGGAGTATTATCGCCGGCATTTATGATATTTATTGTGTAGTCTTCGGTTTCTCCGTAATTAAATGTACCACAAGCCGACGCCGGTATAGCATTGTATTGCATAGAAACTCTTAATCTGGTTGCACCAACAGGAGCGTCAGAAGGCACAATAAATGAGCCGGTTGTAGGATTTGCTTGAGCCGGATTAGCAGTAAAAACTTGTTCGTCTGCATCTTCAAAATCTCCATCGCCGTTGTAATCTATCCAAACGCTGTAACCTTCATTGTATTGGTCTCCTGTCCAAAGAGGATAAATTGACAAGTTAACAGTTTGATCTCTGTTTAAATCGGTTGATAATGCTGTATAATCACCATAGCCACCATCAGAGCCTGAAGTGTTGTCGATATCATTCATAACAAAGCGGTTAATAACTTCATCGTTAGCATTTTCGCCGCCTGTTGTGCAGTATGTTACAGGAGTATATCCAAAATAAACAGAGGCAGAGAAAGCAGAACTTGCGTCAGAACAGTTTGTCATCACTTGAAATTCGTATTGAGTATCGTTAGTAGATAATCCACCAATATTAAGGTAAATATCGGAAGTGTTATTGTTAATCCAAGTACTTGAATTAGTAGCTTTGTATCTAACATCATAATCAATAGCCCCACCCACAGCGTTCCAGTTAAGTTTAGCAGTAGAAGATGTTACATTTGTAACATTTAGGTTAGTTGCTTGTCCGCAAGATGCAGCAGCAGAGGCAAGAGGAGTTTCCCAAACGCTACGACCATAAGTTGCAGCACGTAATCTGCTGTTGTCAGGATTTGCATCATCATAATAAATTTCAAGTTCTTTAACAATTGTTTTTGGCAAATTAGTGCTAAAATCTTGCCAGTTAGACATTGAATTATCAATATAATAAACACCGTTATCGCTACCGGCATAAATTCCATCATCGCTACCTTTTTGATAAACTATTGAACTGAAAGGAATATTTGGCAGATTATTGGAAACATTAGTCCAACTTGATCCGGCGTTAGTAGATTTAAAAACTTTGTTTCCGTCAGAATAACCCGAAAAAGTAACCCAAAGAATTTGAGGATCATCAAAAGAAACAGTAATGGAAGAAGGAGCAGCCGAGGAAATAGGTAAACCTGTACCAATACTTGACCATGAAGAACCTCCGTTAGTTGTTTTTCCTACAGTGTATGCCATTGAAGAACCATTCCAATATTCTTTAATGTAATAGATGTAGCTTGAGTTAGAAGGAGCAATTTCTAATTCGGTAATTTGACCTGAACCTGTAGCAGTACCAATTTTAGTCCAAGAACTGCCTGCGTTAGTAGTTTTGTACACATTTTCGTAACCGGCATAAAGAGTGTTATGATTATTCGGATCCATAATATAAGGAGTAATCCATGCACCTTGTTCAGAAGAAGTAGCTTTAATTGAAGTCCAAGAGCTGCCACCGTTTGTAGATTTGTATATTGCACCATAAACATAAGAAGCATAAATAATGTTATCATTTGTAGGATCAACAATAGCTTCGCAACCATCTCCACCATAAACGATGCTCCATGTTGTGCCGTTTAATTTATTTGTGCCGTTGTCTTGCATACCAGTCATTATTAAATCAGGATTAGTTGAAGAGCACCCCATTTTTGCAACTTGAGCAATTCCAAGATTATTAGAAATATCAGTCCAAGAACTTCCGTTGTTAGTGGATTTAAAAATTCCCCCATCGTTTCCGATAAATAGGGTTGAGGAGTTTAAATATTCAATTGCGTGATAATCAGCGTGAGCATATTCATAACTGCTTCCGTCGAGCCAATATGCACTGCAACTAAAAGATGACCCACCATTTGTTGATTTGTAAAGATTAACTCCACCAACAAAAATTTCGTTAGCATTTGAAGGATTAACAGCTATTGTAATATCGTAAAAAGACTGTCCTCCGCTGTTAGAAGAAGGATTTGTTTCCCAACCGGCAAGATTTTCGGAATAAATTTGTGAAAAACTTCCACCCGAATTGGTTGATTTGTAAACACCTCCAAAGTCGTAGTCGTTGGAACTATTTCTTCCGTAAAGCATCCATACATTATTAGGAGCATCAGCAGAAACGGCAAGTTCTAAACGTTGAACATTTGAAGTAGGCACACCGCTTGTAACTTGCGAAAAGCTTGTTCCACCGTTATTAGATTTATAAAATTCTGTTCCGGCAGCATAAACAGTGTTGGGGTCTCCGGGTTTAAATTCTAAATCCCAAATAGTTTTAGATAAAACAGTTGTTTTAGTCGCAAAACCATCTGTAGTTCTGTAAACTAAACCGTTAAAAGAAGCTAAAAGAATATTAGGATTATCGGGGTGCATAATTATTTTAGAGCATCTTGCACCTTGACTTGCAGCAAAAGTAACAGAGGTAGTATTCCATGTATTTCCTCCATCAGTAGATTTTAAAATTCCTATAGATCTGGTGTCTCCGGCATCTCTATCACCGGTTCCAATATACATAATATTTGTATTTGTAGGGTCAATAGCAATTGCTGATACGCCAAGAACTTCAAGTCCTGCATTTTTTAAAGACCACGAAGCACCGCCGTCAGTAGATTTCCATAAACCACCGGCAGGAGTACCAACCCAAATAATATTTGAATTGTTGGGGTCAAAAGCAATAGTGTTAATTCTACCGCTTCCACCAGGTGATTGATATGAGCCATTGTTAGTGTATCCTGTTGGATTTGTGGGACCTAAAAAAGTCCAGTTAGCTGAATTTTTACTTGCAGGATATTTCAAAAGAAAATTATTGTGAGCATATAAAGCTGCACCGGGATTAGTTTGTTGTCCCGAAGGGTAAACACGAGGAGCCATATTGTAGAACCAACGTTTAAAAATATGACGAGGTTCTTCAAAGGCTTCTACTTCGTAAACACCTTCTTCTTCAATAAGTTTGTAGTCTTGAAAGGCTTGATTAGCATTCCAGTAAGCGTCAAAAACCTGACGAGCCTGAAATACATTGCTTGTAGGATCTTGCATCATTCCTCCCCAGTCCTGAGAGTTTGTTTGAGCAATGGTCGTCGCACTGAAACCAATAAGAAAAATAATTAGCATCAATGGAAAATTTTTCCTTCTCATAATGTAAAGTTTTAAGTTTAGTTTAATTTATATTGATTGTTTTTTTTCCGGTAGATCCGTTTTTATTTGAGTAAGTTCGTGTGTTTTGATTTGCTTGAAATACAGGAGTGTTATCAAATATTTTTGTTGAATTTTGTATCGGTATTGCCGAATTTTGTATTGAATTTCCGTTCCACCATAATGGAATAGCAGTATTAAGAGTATCATTTTCGTTAAACATAAATAAATTCATTTTTGCATCAAAATTATTATCAAGAACTTCAGTAGGAATATCATTATCATTAAAGCCCTTTTTAATAGCAATAGCAATCCAGGTAAACTGAACATCAGAGGTTCCTTTTGCATTTTCTGAAACAATAAAACCTGTTGATTTACTTTGAGTTAGATGAATGCCATTACAGTCACCTATTGGAGTAATAGTAACAATAACCGGTTCGTTTTCATCTATTAGTTGTTTGTATTTATTTTCAAATTCAATACTTGCTTTACCATTTGAAAGTTTGCCAATCCCGCTGAGGTAAATTGTTGGTTTATCTGCTGTTGGCACAAAAGTAGCAACTCTTTGATTATCACCTACATCGGTAAGGTTAATAATTACGTCATTTGTGTAGGTTTGTCCATCAACGTATAAAGAATATCTATCGCCTTTAACTGTTGCTCCGTAAACATCACCGTGTATCCAACCACCCATAAAATCGCTATAGACACCAATTCCAACTCCGGAGTAGTTGTTACCTTTTCCTGCTCCGCTTGTGTAACTTGTAAAATATCCTCCGTAAGTATTACCAATGCTGTTTTTGTATGCTAAACTTCCCCAATAAGTTCCGCTGTAGTCGGCACCTAAAACACCGCCAGATCTGTTATAGTCATTATAGCTGTGTCCACTTACACCAAAAGTATAATTATCTCCCCATTGGTTGTATCCTTGAACGGCTTGATTTGTTCCTGTTTTTGAGTAAGAAGCACCATCATTTCTTAAGGCTCTTGTTCGGTGAAAATAACCGGCAGATTGTCCGTTAGTTGTAGTAGTTTCGTTATGATAAAAATAATTAGCAATATCGTTATTGTAACCTAATACGCCGTATATATTCAAATTTCCGGAGCCATCATCAAATTGGCCATAAACACCGTATCCGTTATCGGAAACTCCAATAACACCGTCACCTTTTGTAGATAAATAATAAGTTGAGGCATTACTTCCAATACCAATAATTCCCGTTCCTGTAGAAGTTCTTGCGTTAGAATATATGCCGTATGTTTTTGTTGAAATTCCTTGTGTTCCGGCGTTAATGTACATTCCGTATGCGTTAATAGTAGAGTCAACAATAATTTCAATACCGTAGCCGGTTTCGGATGAATCCACTTCAAATACTCCGCCCCAAGTTTCGGTTAATGCTCCCCACGATTTTGCTTTTACGTCAATACCTTTTGCGTCTTGATGACGACCAATAGCTGTAAAATCGCCACCAACAGTGTATCCTCTGTTATCGGTTCCGGCGGCGTAATATTCCGACCAGCCTTCAACAGCTGCTTGATTTTTTGATTTATCTGATTTTACAATCATTTGTCCGTATAAGGCGGGGTGAGCACGAGTAAGGTCATTTGCATCTAAAACAGAATAATATCCAGCTATCCAAACATCTGTGTATCCAATAATTGCAGCATAAGTAGCATCGCGAGTTGTGCTTCCAAAAATAGAAGTTCTGCCTTTGTCTTCAACTTCGCCAAAAACAGCCATTCCATCAATGTCAAAATCACCGTTAGCACTAGTCCAAGTGCCTTCGTAGCCCAAATAACCTTTAGTTTGATTTCCCAGAACATCGGAAAATCCAACAACGGCAGCTGTTGTAGCATAATTTCCTGTTGTTCTAAAATATCCGCCGTATTGGTTGGTTCCACCGTCAAAATAAAGCCCGTAAGTTTCGTTGTCATCAAAAATTCTAATATTGTCATTGTTTTGAGGACGAATGTATGTTGCACTTGTTGGTCTGTACCACCAGTATGGAGTTCCGGCAACGCTTGATGGAAAATCATTCCAATCTTCCGAAATGTTTCGTCTATATTGCAAATCTCCGCTTCTTTGTCTGAACCCAAAACCGGAACTTCCAAAAGCTCCTGTAAAGTTATAATATTCACCTGAAGAAATGTCACCAACATAATTTACATTTCCGTTATCGTTGAATGTAACATTGTCAACTCCATTGTTTTGGATAATAAATTGGCTTCCGTTGTTTAAATTATAATATAAAACATTAGAGAAACCCGACGAGAAATTAATAGTGGTATTTGTAGATAAAGTTCCACCAAGTCCAACAGTGTGGGATCCACTTTCGGTTAATCCGTTTTCAAAAGTATATGCGTCTTCGCCAACAGGCGTCCATTCAGAACCGTTGAAAAAGTAAAATCCGGGAGCAACATCGCTAACGGTTGCAGTATTATAAATTAAAAGGCTTGTAATGGGGGAATTTATTGTTGTAATGTCAGAAGTTCCGGTAAGAGCAATTCTTGGAATGAGCAAACCTTTATTGGAAGCAGAAATATCGAGCATAGCACTATTGTCCGGAGTATTTCCTGTTGAATTGATTGCAACTTGCGAAAATGAATTTACGCTAAATAAAATAAGGAAAAAATAACCTAAAAAAAAGCGTTTAAATGCCATGATATTGAACAATTTAAAATATAGAAGCAACTTAAAGAGAAATAAGAGTCTATAAAGATGATAAACAATTAGTTGTGATAAAATTTTAGCAACAAAACACAAAAAAGCTTAAAATTATTTTTGTCTTAAATTTACTTAAATTTGCTCAAATATAAGTTAAAATGCCTGTAAAAACCAAATATTTTAGAAGTTTAAAAAAAACTGATTGATAATTATTTTTTTAAAAATCAATTTTATTAGCTAAAATGCTTATTATTAGCGATTTATATTGTGTTGTTGTTTTGAATTTTATCGGTTTAAAAATGATTTTGAAAACGATTTTTTTGTTTAAGGGTTTGTGTAATCAGAGTTTTTTTAAATTTGATGGATAGGGGAGTAAAAAAAAGATTGAAAGAATATTTTTTATTCTTTCAATCTTAGATGTGGAGCTGCGGGGAGTCGAACCCCGGTCCAAACAAACGACCAACAAGGTTTCTACATGCTTATCTCTTTCTTTAATTTCAGTAGAGGCACGACAAAGAGCAGCCTAAACAACTACCAATCCTTATAGTTTTCGCTTGTATATCAAGGCCTATACAAACTATCCGATTATTGACTACACCTCATAAGCAACTTGGGAACAGGAAAAACCTCGTTGCGAGATGTCTCGCTCCGCCAGTTTCGGCAGATTAAGCATAACTTACTAAACTTCGGTTACGCAGCAAGAGCGAATTCAGTATTTTCGCCATTTAGAATTGTTGTAACTCAGATTAACGAGATAAATTACGTAGCCCGACATGCTTACTTGTAAACCTATTTGCTGTCGAAACCAAAATCAACCCCATTTAGATTTAAAGTAATACAGCTACAAAGATAAATCTTTTTTTGTTTATGATACAAATATTTTATTCTTTTTTTATCTAACTTTTTAAAATCTAAATAATTAAGGGTAATTTATTTTTCTAATTGTAAATATCTTGTATTTTTGAAAAAAATAAAATTCCAATCATGAAAAAAATATTGATTATTGCTTTTTTGTTAATTTTTTTAATTGTAGGTTGCCAAACATTGAATAATATTTTAAACAAAGCTTCTACGGGTGTAGATAATATTCCTGACAATGTTAACAATATTGTGGACGATGTTACCGACCAAGCAAATGATTTAGTAGACGACATAAAAAATACAGATATTAATTCTATTGCAACTAATTCATTAAGAGTTAGTTTTGATGTTCTTATTGAAGAAACAAAGTTAAAAATACAAGAGTCGTACAATGTTACAGATTTTCATTACGCTATTTCGTTTGGCGATAATTCATCATTGTATGAGACTAAAGAAAACTTTCAGAATATTTCTTCTTTTTCCTATTTCTTTTTAGAAAAAAATACCCCACAGATAGTACAAGCACGAAATTACAATTCTATGGGTGAAATTTTATTTTTAGCAAATAAATTTGAATCAGCCGAGGAATCTTTTTTAAAAGCATATAAGATATACAAACAAAAAAATTATCTGGATTCAACCGAAGCAATATTAAATATGAGCAATTTAGGTTTGTTGTATCAAACAATTGGCAAATTTTCATTGTCGGAACAATTTTCGCTTGACGCACTGAATCATCGAAATAATAATTCTGCCGATACGGTAGGTTACGCAGCTACTTTGAATAATTTAGGTGTTTTGTATAAATTGCAAGGAAATTTTAGTGAATCTGAAAGTTATTTAAATCAAGCCGAAAATTTTATTAAATCAACTTTAAATGATTCAAACATGCAATATGCAATTGTATTGAACAATAAAGCAATGCTTTATCAGGTAATAAATAAAATAGATGATGCTGAGTTATTGATGTTGCAAGCTCTCGACATTGTTCAAACAAATTCTAAAGAAAAATCGCCAACCTATGTTCGTTTCAAGGTGAATTTGGCTCTTCTTTATCAAGCCAAAAAAGTTTATTCCGAAGCAGAAGCTATTTATTTAGAGGCAATTGACTTAAACGGGGCTCGTTTAGGCAAAAATCACCCCGATTATGCTATGTTGCTTAGAAATTTAGCTTCGCTTTATATGGAAATGGAAAAATATGATGAAGTTGAACCTTTATTAACCCAAGCAAAAGACATATACGAGAGCAATTTTGGAACTGAAAATCCGCAGTATGCTAAAACAAATTTTCAGCTCGGAGTTTATAATCAAACCGTTGGTAATTACGATGTTGCCGAAACCTATTTTAATGATGCTCTTGAAACACAAAAAACAACTTTAGATGAAAAACATCGCGATTTGTTGGCTACTTACGAATATTTGGCAATTAATTATTGGCATAAATCTATGCCTGCCGAGGCTTTGCAAAATTATAAACTTGCACTTGACGGACAGATTTTTATTGTTAATAATTACTTTGAATCGATGAGTGATGCCGAAAAAACCAAATTTTGGAATCAAATTTATCCGAGTTTTACCAGATTTTACTCTTTTGTTGCTCAAAATTATCAAACTATCCCTGAATTGTCTTTTATTGCTTTTAATTATCATATTCAAACTAAAGCTTTACTTTTAAATGACTCCAGAAAAGTTAAGGATAGAATTTTGTCGAGCAAAAATCCTAATTTGATTGCCAAATATAACGAGTGGGTTGATTTGAAAAATTATACAGCTAAATTATTTTCATTAACAAATGCTGAATTAGCCGACCGAAAAATTAACCTTGATTCAATAATTCAGGTAACAGATTATCTTGAAAAAGAACTTGCCTTTTTATCAACCGATTTTATGCTTGCAAGTGAACATATTCCGGTTACGCTAAATAATATTAAAGCAAATTTACAAAACGATGAAGCTGTAGTTGAGCTTATTAGAGCAGATAATTACGATTATTTGAAAAAAACAGATTCTTCTTTTTATATGGCAATTATTGTAAAAAACAATACAGTAAATCCTGAAATTGTTGTTTTTAAAGATGGACCTAAAATGGAAAATACTTATAATGAACTTTATCAAAATTCAATTAAAACCGGTAGTAATATGAATTCATTTTATGATTATTACTGGGCAGAAGTTGATGAAAAACTTGTAGGCGTTAATAAACTTTATTTGTCGGTTGATGGAATTTATAACAGGGTTAATATCAATACGTTATTAAAATCAGACGGCACTTATATTATTGATAATTATTCTGTTTATTTTTTAACAAATTCAAAAGATTTACCTTCTTTTAAACAACACATTTCAACAACTCAAGACATGAATGCAAGGAATGGAGTTTTGTTCGGATTTCCAAATTACAGCTTGGGTATGCCACAAGGGTTTAATTATGTTCCTCCTTTGCCCGGAACACAAATTGAAGTAAACAATATTAAAAATATGCTCACAGCAAAAAATTGGCACTTGCATACTTTTATGGCCGATAGTGCCACAGAATTAAATTTAAAAAATGTGCAAAATCCGTATATTTTACATATCGCTACACATGGATATTTTTTAGAAGGCGATGTATCAACAACAGGAAATAGTCGTAGTTTTGGAGTTGAGCCCAGCCGAGCTGTGAATAATCCATTGTTGCGTTCAGGGCTTTTATTGGCAGGAGCCGATGAAACAATTCTTAATTTTAATGATAGAGATAACATTGAAATAGATGACGGAGTATTAAATGCTTATGAAGCAATGGTTATGCAGTTAGATCAAACACAGCTTGTTATATTAAGTGCCTGTCAAACAGGATTAGGGGATATAAAAACCGGCGAAGGAGTTTATGGACTACAACGAGCATTCCAAATAGCCGGAACACAAACAATTATCACCAGCTTATGGGAAGTTAGCGACGAAGGCACACAAGAATTGATGTCTGTTTTTTATCAAAATTGGCTTCAATCAGGCGATGAATACGACGCTTTTAGAAAAGCTCGCCTGCATATAAAAGATAAATATCAATATCCATATTATTGGGGAGCTTTTGTGCTTGTTGGGAAGTAAAATTTTTTAATATGTAAATCGGCAAATGAGGAATTATATAGTTTTTTTCTCCGATTTACAGTTACTTCCATTATGGATTCACTCAATAATTGTTTTTCC
>JAFGVU010000197.1 GCA_016937855.1 Bacteroidales bacterium
ATGCATTCTTTTTTAACGAAAATGCTAAAATAATAAATTGTAATTTTTAGTAAAACTAAATGCAATTTCTTATTTAACGGGATTCGTTTGTTCCTCCGTTCTTCTGTTCGCCTGTTCTTTTACCACAACGGCTTTTGCACCGTTTTTACGAGTGTCCTCGAACAGCCAGTTGGCTGATTCGATACCCTCGCTACTTTAGTAGCAAAAACTGGAAAATCAAGATTTTTTGACGTTTACATTGCCCCAATAATTTTTAATACGAACAAAGTTTATGTTGGCAATGTAAAGTCAAGATTCTGCAAGAGTGTTTTAATTTAATAGGTTACCGCTAGGCGGCTTGCACAAGTTTATTGCCACAAGTTTTCAAATAGGTCACCGCTATTCGGCTGACAAAATTCATCGACTCAATATTTTGGCGGAATGTTTTTTAACTTTCCTTCGTTAGCTTTTTTGCGGTCATGGAAAGTGAAAAAAATACAGAAAACACAAAAAACTTGTCGTTTGGAACTCTAGACTCTAAAAACTTTAGTGCACTTATAACTCTAGGCACTCTACACTCTAGACACTTAGAATATAACACTAATCTCTTTTTTTATGTACTTGATGGCTTCCTGAGTTGGAGATGTGTCAATTTCAATAAGCTTTTCAAAGATTGCCTGACTAAGTTTTATTGCGTTGTCTTTAGTGTCGAGATCTTCGAGGCATGAATTAATCAATTGAATCGTTTTTTCTTTTGCATTGCGAACCATTTCCCAAGCATCAACCGATAAATATAATTGCTGTGAAAGGTTATGCTCAAACTCGCTTCTAATTAAAACTAACATTTCTTTATGTAGTTGCTCAACATTCATGTTTGGCGTTTGTAGTCTAACAATAACACTGTTGGGCGAAATGCGTTCCAGAAAAAGGATTATTCTTTCGTAAGCTTGCAGTCTAATGGGTGTAATTATCTTTTTGTTTTGTAAAACAATTTCTGCTTTTCTTACATCCAAATCTTTTTTTAACACTTGTTTTAAAGTAAAGTAGGCTGTAAAAAATACGACTAACGCAGGGATTGTAATTTGTAATATTTCTAAAAGCATGATAAAAAAATTTAATATTTATGTTTTACAATATTAGTAATTAAATTTTAAGCTGTTATCTTAGCCGATAATATTTTATAAACATTTTTTTATGGAAAAAGTATCCGAAAGACTAAATCGTATGGCATTGTCTGCAACTTTAGCAATGACACAAAAAAGTAGAGAGTTAAAATCTCAAGGTTTTGATGTTATTAATCTTAGTATTGGTGAGCCGGATTTTGACACACCTGATCATATAAAAGAGGCAGCGAAGAAAGCGATTGATGATAATTTTACTCATTATTCTCCTGTTCCGGGTTACGAATCGGTTAAGAAAGCCGTTGTTGATAAATTTAAAAGGGAGAATAATTTGGTTTTTGATGAAAATCAGATAGTTGTATCAGCAGGCGCAAAACATTCTATCATTAATGTGTTTTTGTCAATAATTAATCCCGGCGACGAAGTTATTATTCCTGCTCCATATTGGGTGAGTTATGTCGATATGGTTGGATTAGCAGAGGGAATTCCGGTTGTTGTGAAATGCGGAATAGAGTCAGATTTTAAAATGACTCCCGAGCAACTCGAAAAGCATATCACACAAAAGACAAGAGCTATCATTTATAGTTCTCCATCTAATCCAACAGGTTCTCTCTACTCTAAAGATGAACTTGAAGGCTTGGCAAAAGTAATTCAAAAACATCCAAATATTATTGTCCTTTCCGACGAAATTTATGAACATATCAATTTCTCAGGAGAGCATCAAAGTATTGCTCAATTCGACTACATTAAAGATCAAGTAGTGGTTATTAATGGTGTTTCAAAAGGATATGCAATGACAGGCTGGCGTATAGGGTATATTGGTGCTCCTTTGTGGATCGCAAAAGCTGTAACAAAACTTCAGGGACAATTTACTTCCGGTGCGTGCACAATAGCTCAAAAAGCTGCCGAAGCTGCACTAAATGCAGGCTCTGAATCTTGTCTGGAAATGAAAAAAGTTTTCTTGAAACGTCGTGATCTTGTACTAGGATTACTTAAAGAAATAGACGGATTAAAACTAAATGTGCCGTTAGGAGCTTTTTATGTGTTCCCTGAGGTATCTCATTTTTTAGGCAAATCATATCAAAATCATATTATAAATAGCTCATCCGACTTAGCCTTGTATCTGCTCGAAACCGAATATGTGGCAACTGTTGGTGGTGATGCTTTTGGATCGCCAGAATGTCTGAGGTTTTCTTATGCTACGAGCGAAGACACTCTTGTCGAAGCGATCAAAAGAATAAAAAGAGCTTTAGAAAAATTAAAGTAATCAATCTTTTTAAACGTGAGCGGTTAATAACACATTATATTAACCGCTTTTTTTATGTGTTTATTTACGAAAAATACTTAAATTTGCTTGATACTAATTTCAAATTGTTATTTACATGAGACAGCTTTGTTTTTTACTTGCCTTTTTGTTTGTTGGGCTATTATCTAGTGCACAAATTAATTATTTTAACTTCGAGGATGCGTTGATAAACGATAATGTCAGAAGCCTCGAACAGGATATTAACGGAAATGTCTGGATTGGTACAATTGCCGGAATTACCAGATTTGATGGCACAAGTTTTACTTCATTTACAAGTGCAGACGGACTTGGAGGCAATATAATATATGATATCTGTGCTCACTCATCGGGAGATGTTTATGCTGCAACTTCGGGCGGGTTATCGGTGTTTAATGGTTCTGTTTGGACAAATTACACAATGGGAGATGGCTTGCCTTCAAATACAATCTGGTCGGTCGAAGAGGATAACGCAAATCAAATTTGGGTTGGAACTTCTGATATGGGTGTTTCTTATTTTGATGGAGTTAATTGGAACCCATTGAGTGTTGGCAATGGTCTTATTAGTGCCGGTGTAAAAGTTATTTTTGCTGATAGAAACAACAATATTTGGTTTGGTACCGGAAATGGCTTGTCGATGTACGACGGCTCAACTTTTAAAAATTTTAATACATCTACAGGTTTACCCGGATTATTGATAAACGATATTATTCAACTTTATAATGGAAACATCGCTATTGCAACAAATGGTGGATTAGGTGTATATAACTTTAGCTCGTGGACTTCAATTACAACAGCACAGGGATTACCAACAGCAAATATTCTTGCTTTACGTCAGGATTATGCACAAAATCTTTGGATGGGAGCATCATTAGGTTTGATAAAGTATGATTGGTCTAGTTTTACTACTCATAATTATAATGATGGATTAGTAAATGACGTGGTTAGCAAAATTATTATTACTGAGGCTGGAGATAACAAAATTTGGGCTGCTTCCCCATTTAATGGACTAACTGTCTTCGACCAGGCTGACACTTATATTATTTACCGAACTAATAAAAATCTAGCCGACGATCATGTAAACACAATTTATACCGATGATGAAAATATAACATGGGTTGGTACTCAAAATGGCTTAAACAGAGTAGATAACCTTCATTGGAGAACATATAGAACAGGAGAGGGGCTTACAGTTAATGATATAACTGCAATTCATAAAGATATTAACGATAATATTTGGGTTGGTACAACAGGAGGTCTTAATTTGCTTAATGGAGCTACTTTCGATCAGATTACTGTCGCTGACGGACTTACAAATAATAATATTTACAGCATTACTTCTGATGACGCAGGTGTTGTTTATGTAGCAACAGCCGATAAGGTTAATGTTATTGATGCAGGAGTCGTTATCGATACTCTTGATATGACGGATGGTTTGCTTTCCAATGTCGTCAAACAAGTTCATTTTGAGAATGGAAGAGTCTGGTATATTCAAGATGCTGCAATTCAGTATTTTGATGGGTCAGTGTTTGTTGATGTAACAAGTTTAGGCTGCCCCGATCCACAAACTGCCGCCGGTGCAAAGTGCTTAAATAATTCTTTGGGTCAATACTTTGGAACCGATTATACTTTAACTTATTATGATATTGATAATTCTGTAGCAAATTGTGTTCTCCATCCCTACGCCGGGGTTGCTACAATGACTTCTGCAGTGGAATTTGGTCCTGCAATAGTTTGCGCTTTCGATAATGGTGAAATACAATCTTTTAACGGCGGTTGGACTCCTGATGTTTTACCTTTTGATGTGTCATTTATTGAACAATCATACAATAATGAGTATATGTGGATTGGTTCAGTTGATCAGGGATTGGCTGTCGTTCATGTCAGTAATACTGATGATATTACATACTTAGCATCAAGTCCAACATGTCACGAATCATCAAATGGGACAATAACAATAACAAATCCAATAGGTGCATTTTATTCAGTAGATTATGGTGAAAACTGGCAAGCTTCTAATGTCTTTAATTCTGAAACTGGTGGCTATAAACACTTGTTGGTGAAGAATGCTTTTAATCAAATAATTGCTGATTCGGTTATATTTCTTGACTATTATGATATTATCGATGATGCAAACATTACAATTAGTCAGATATTATGTAATGGAAATAATGATGCTCAAATTCAATTAGCATACTCAAATCCGGGAGCTCACGAATGGTGGGATGGAAACACCACTCTTTATTTACGCGAGTACATCCCTGCAAGTACCTATAGCGTTACAGTTACTGACGGAATAGCTTGTAATCGTGTTTTGGAGAATGAAATAATTTCGCCGGACATACTTGATGTTGCAGTAGGTTTTGACGATGTAAACTGTTTTGGAGAAGCAAATGGAACCATTAGTTTAACAGTTAACGGAGGTACAATCCCATACGACTATAATTGGAATACTGGCGATGATGTTGCTGATTTGTCCGGATTAATCGCGAATGATTATTTTTATACTGTTACAGATGCAAATGGTTGCGAGGTGTCCGGGATGCAAGAAGTATCAGAGCCTGATGAACTATTTGTCTCTGGTTTTGTTGAAAACAATGGTTGTTATGGAGAGCTTAATGGTGGTGTCGATATTTCTTGGGGTGGTGGAACTGCAGATTATTTAATAGAATGGAATAATTCCGATTACGTTGATGGAAATAATGATGTTGTTTTGGCTCCGGCAGGTGATTATATTGTTACTATTACCGATGATCATGGATGTACAGTAACAGAGTCTTTCGAGATTACTCAGCCAAATGAAATTGAGATTGTTAGTGAGGATATTGTTAATGTGTTATGTCATGGAGAAGAGACAGGAGAAATTACTTTGACAACTTTGGGGGGAACAGGAGTGTTGTCATTTGAATGGGTTCTTGAGGGCGAAGCGGGAGTTTTTGCAACAACCGAAGATTTGATAGAACTTGCTGCTGGCATATATCATCTAACTGTTAACGACGAAAATATGTGCGAATTAACTTCCGATTACACAATTACGCAATCAGATGTGTTGGATGTAACTTTAGATGTAACCCCAATATCATGTGCAGGTTATGAAAATGGCGAGATATTAGCTCAGGCTACAGGTGGAAGTGGTACATATAGTGCTTATTATTGGTACGACGACGAAGAAAATATTATTGGCGTATCTCCTCATATCACGGGTTTGAGTGCAGGATATTACGAAGTTGTTGTACGCGATAGTTATTATTGCTACGACACAGCATTTACTACTTTAACTCAGGCAACGCCTCATGTTTATTCTATTACGCCAACAGACATGTCTTGTAATGGAAATGAGGATGGCGAAATTGTTGTTACAGTTGATGGCGGACCTGGCGTAGGATACACTTTTGAATGGCAGGATGATGTTGCCGGGAATGTTAATGTCGCTCAGGGACTTGGAGTTGGCGAATATTCTGTTACAGTTACTGATCCAACTAGTTGTGAAGAAATTCTTTCGACAGAGATTAATCAACCATATATGCAAGAAATTGGGGCTTTTAATGATGTTGAATATTTATGTTATGGTAATGATTTGGTCTTAAATCCTGGAACATTCGCTTCGTATTCATGGAATACAGGATCCGATCAGCCTACAATAACAGTAGAGAACGAAGATGTATATTTTGTTGAAGTCGTTGATGCTTCTGGATGTCATCTTGGTGATACTGTTCAGGTTATTATCAGTACAGTTTATAATAATGAGGAAATAAATCTGGCGTCAGTTACCGATGATGAAACAATTAAAATTATGTGGGAGAAAACTCCCGGACAAGGAACAGAGCGTTTTAATATTTATCGTGATTCCGGCGATGGCTTTGAGTTTTTAGCCAGCAAGCTTTATAACGAAGTTGCTATTTATGAAGATACCGATGTAAGCACCTCTGATCAATATTATAAATATCAGATAACTGCTGTCGATTCTTGTGGCTCCGAAAGCGATTACTCAACTACACACAGAACTTGTTTGCTTGATGTTGTCCCCGACGGAAATGGCGCTTGTTGGCTTAATTGGGGCGAATATCAAGGATTCTTCGTTGTTTATTATTTTATCATGAGTGGAACAAGCCCAGACAATATGGAGGTGGTTGATTCAACTCTTTATAATGATTTTAATTGGGTCGAGATGAATCCGAATCCAAATGGAACTTACTATCAAATAAAAGTCAGACGTATCGATGGCTGTTCTCCAGGAGACGGAGAGTATTATGATGAGGCTTTCTCAAATATTGTATTCTGCGATAATTATGTTGGATTTGTTAATACTGCTGTTGTGAGCTCTAGTGTTTATCCAAATCCGTTTTCTTACAAATTAAACTTAGAAATCAACCTTAATATTCCGGGTGAGATTAAATACTCATTTATTAATTTACTTGGGCAACAAGTAGTTGAGCCACAAGTATTTTATGCTGACAAAGGAGAACAAGTTATTGAGATTAATCCGGAAATTGCTCCGGGCATTTATGTTTTGCGAGTTGAGTTTAATGATGAAGTTTATAATTTGAGGGTTGTTAAAGAAAATTACTAGTAGTTGATGCGTTATAAACTTGAATTGTCATATTTTGGCAAAGATTTTCATGGTTGGCAAACTCAGCCAAATGCAATTTCTGTGCAACAAACAATTGAAGACGCTATTGAGGTGGTTTTTCGAGAAAGAGTTGGAATAGTTGGTTGTGGAAGGACAGATACCGGTGTGCATGCCCGAAAATATATAGCTCATTTTGACTCCGATCAATGCTTTGATGATAGCTTTGTGGCAAAACTTAACAATTATTTGCCATACTCTATTGCAGTGCATAATATCATTCATGTAAATGAGGATTTTCACGCTCGTTTTGATGCTATTAAGCGAAGTTATGAGTATCAGATTTGTTTAACAAAAAATCCTTTCCTAATTGATTATAGTTGGTTTGTTTACGGAGGATTAAATGTTGAAAAAATGAATGTCGCCGCAAAAAAACTTCTAGATTATACCGACTTTACAAGCTTCTCTAAACTTCACACAGACGTAAAAACGAATAACTGTAAACTTGTTGAGGCATTTTTCTCTGACCAAGGCGGAGTGCTAATATTTAAAATTTCAGCGGATAGATTTCTGCGAAATATGGTTCGTGCAATTGTTGGTACTTTAGTAGAAGTTGGAAAAGAAAAAATCTCTCTCGATGATTTTGTTAAGATTATCGAAGCTAAAGACAGAGGCGCAGCCGGACAATCAGCACCTGCCGAAGGCTTGTTTTTAACTGATGTTATCTATCCAACCGATCAACCCCGTTAAAATACGAGAATCCTCTGCCTGTCCCGATTTATCGGGTAGCCTTTGGCTCGGGACCGATAATCCGATAAGGTGGCTGAGGGTTTTGTTGCTCGAAATTTTTCTACAAGCGCATAATGCTTTTTTAACAAAATCCCAATCACTTATTACTAGCAACAAAATGTCTCGAAGTCACCGATCAACCCTTAGGTATCTCAACGAAAAAACAAGTGCCAACTCCAAAAGTAGAATCCACACTTATTTTTCCACCTAAAACTTTTGTGTTTTCTTTCGCTATTGATAATCCTAATCCTAAACCACCATATTTATCAGATATTTCGGAATCTGCCTGTGCAAATCTTTCAAAAATTCTTGCCTTTTTATCTTCAGGAATCCCAATGCCAGTGTCTTTAACATATATAGTTACACTATTTTTATTCTCGGTCAAACCTATTTCGATATAGCCTTTCTCAGTAAACTTTATTGCATTTTCGATAATATTACCAAAAATCTTTGTAAGAATGTGAATGTCGCTTTTAATTACAAGTTTTTTTGGAAAATTCTCTGACTTAAGAATAAGACTAACCTCTGGTTTCATTTTAAAGGTAAAAATCGAATAAATTTCGTCAATAAAATCTATTATGTTAATATCCTCAAAGTTTGTAATATGTTGTTTTGCATTTAGTATCGACAGCTCCACGATGTCGTCTATTACTTTTTGTAACTTTAAGCTACTGTTGATAATTATTTCGGCAAAGTATTTACGCTTTTGTTCGTCTATATTATCTTTTCGCAAAAGACCTGAAAATCCAACAATACCATTTAGTGGAGTGCGAACCTCATGCGACATGTTATGTAAGAATTCAGTTTTAAGTCTGCTGCTTTCGTTTGCTTTTTCAAGTGCTTCGGATAATTCTTTGTTGATTTCTTCGTTCTTTATTAATTGCTCTTGCAGTTTTTGATTAGATTCAAATAGCTTTTTCTCATTTTTTCTAGCCTGCTTTATGTTTTTCGTCAAATGAGAATTTATAATTGTGTAAGATGCTGCAAATAGTGTACTTAAAAATGCGAAAAGAAAAACAGCTAAAGACCACGAAACTCCACTTTTTAGACCTTTGTTAATATCGATTCGCATGGTAATTACTTCTGTAGAGAATAATACACCAATAATGCTCATTAGTATTACGCATAAAATAATCCGAATGGCTGCGTTTCTACGTTCCAAAAACAGTACAGAGAAGTTTACAACTGTCAAGAAAATCATTATCCCGGCTCCTGCATAGCCTCCGAGATAAAAATTTATTAATCCTAAAAGCATTGCAGTATCAATTAGTATATTTGATTTTATTCGATAACTAACTTTTTTGTAAAAAATTAGTGTTATTAGTAATGGGATAAAAACAATTGCTTGGATTATGCCCCAAATTTGAAAATCAAATATTAAATTGAAAATAAAGTTGTAAATGAGAATAGGAATTCCGAGTATGTTAATAATTATAAATGTGCGGTAGAGCATAAGGTTTTTTATGTCCTCAATGCTATTAGCTTTAGATTGGTCTATTTTTGCAAATAGTTTCATTTATTGCTTAATCAGAATAAGATACTCCCAGGGCTTCATTTTTAAACTGTTAAGTTCTGTTTTGCTGTATTCTTTGTTGGTAAAGTAATCTTTATATGTAGTATTTTTTTCTGATTTTATCTTAGTCTCTGCTTCGTTAGGAGATAGGTTTAAGATAACAAGAATATTGTTTTCGTCTTTTGTTCTTGTGTATGCAAAAAATGGCGATTTTTTGGAGCTGTGAATTATCTTAAAGTCTCCACCATAACTACCATTCCAAAGTGCAATATTGTCTTTTTTTAGTTTATTTAGTGATTTGTAAAAATCTTCATAAATAATATTCGACCAGTCAATGCTGTCTTTCTCAAAGAAACTCAAGCGATGATCTAAACCGGCTTCTTGTCCGCTGTATAAAAGTGGCATTCCTGGTAAAGTATAGCAAAGAACCGAGAAACATAAGTTTCCTTCTCCATATCTTTCAAAAACAGTCCCATTCCATGAGTTTTCGTCATGATTTGTTGTAAATCGCATTTTTACGCTACCTTCAGGGAAATTTTTCATCTCCCAATTTAGAATTGTATCAAGCTCTGTAACATTTTTTTCGCCTTTTGCAATTTGGTTCATGCCATGTAGTAACCACCAAGAGTATGACATGTCAAAAGCAGAATCGTGATGTTCTGCTTGTTCTGCTTCTGCTAGCATAAAAACCGGTTTTATTTTATCCAGAGCTTCGCGTGATTCGTTCCAGAATTCAGTTGGAACCATCTCTGCAACATCACATCTAAAACCATCAATATCTGTTTCGTTAATCCAAAATGCCATGTCGTTTATCATAGCAGTGTGTAGTTCCTGATTATCGTAATTTAGGTCAATTACATCGCCCCAATCTGCAACCGGAGGAATAAAATTTCCCAAACTGTCTTTGGTGTAGAACTCCGGATGTGTTTCTGTCCAAACATGGTCCCATGCTGTATGGTTGGCTACCCAGTCGAGTATTACATACATTCCATTGTCGTGAGCAGTTTTTACAAGATTCCTAAAATCATCAAGACTACCAAATTCCGGATTTGTCTTAGTGTAGTTCTTGATTGAATAATATGAACCCATTCCACCTTTTCTGTTTTTTACACCTATTTCCTGAATTGGCATAATCCATAAAATATCAACTCCAAGTTCTTTTAATCGTGGGATGTCTTTTGCAAATGCATCGAAAGTCCCTTCGGGCGTATGTTGCCGTATGTTAACTTCATAAATAACAGCATCTTTTGCCCACTCAGGCATTGTTTTTTCGTAAGTGCCGGATTTTTCCTTTTTTTCTGATTTTTGAGTGTTGTTACAACCAAATAATGATAGTAGAAAAGCTAGTATAAGCATTGTTAAGATTTTTGTTTTCATGTTGTTATTTTTTTGTTAGTATTTCAAAAGAGTAGGGGGCAAGCATAAACTGATAGCTTGAATTTAATTCGTTAATTTCGGAGTCAAAATGTATAGTATAACTTGCAATGTCTCCTGTTTCATTTTTGTTTATAGATATACAGGTTTCTTGACCCGATTGGTTAATAATCAGGTATGAAACATGTCCAAAATATTGACGTTTTAATACAAGTGTGTTGTTTCCAGCGTCAATTATGTTTGTTGTTCCATATATAAACTCGATATTGTTTTTTCGAATATCTATGAGTTTCTTAAATGTTTCGAAAGTTTTTGTTTCATTCTCATTTAGTTTGTCAAAGTTCATCATCCTGCGATTGTCGGGGTCTCCAACACCGGGCATTCCAATTTCGTCGCCGTAATAAATACACGGAACGCCGGGAATACTTAAAGTAAAAGCTGCAAGATTGGTAAGTTTTTTATAAGATGTTCCGTTTTGTACAGTAATATCTCTCGACCAACCTGCCTCTTTGTCATCTTCGCCGGGGAAAACCGATTTGTCGGCATAACTTATAAATCTTATCAGATCATGATTTCCGGTTATGTTACCCATCAAGTTGTGATATCCATAATACGATAGACTTGCAATAAGGCTTTCTGCAATGTTTTGCATATTGCATAGAGAGTCAGCAAAACAATTTCGAGAGTCAAAATAAAGATTAAAATCAAATTGACCGTCAAGTTTGTCCGAACCAACATAGTTGCCAATTAGTTCGCGACTACCAAATGTTTCCCCAATTTGGTAAATAGATTTATTTTTAAAGTTTTGACTTAATTTTTTTGTGAGTGTTTCCCAAAATATTTCGGGAATGTGTTTTGTTGCATCATGTCTAAATCCATCGAGGTCGAATTTTTTTATCCAATAGATCGCAAGTTCAGATATTGTGTCAGTTACTTCAGGATTTTCAAAATCCCACGATGGTAAAAATGTGTCGAACCAGGTAGTGAGACGTTGATCGTCCCAAATTCTGATATTTAATTCCCCATCATCAAGATGTAATTCTGTTGCCCAATCTTTGTTGTCTTGATATAATTGATGCTCTTGATGTACATGATTTGCAACAAAATCTAAAATAACGTTCATATTTTTGCTATGGGCTGTATTTACAAGATTTGTAAATGTTAGATCATCACCAAATCGTCTGTCTATCTCTGTAGAAGATGTTGGCCAATATCCGTGATATCCGGAAAAATATCTGCGTGGTTCAGGGAACTCCTGAAAAGCTGTTTGTGGATTTTGAAATATTGGCGAAATCCAAAGGCAATTAATTCCTAAATCTTCAAAATATCCTTCGTCAAGCTTTTGTTTTATACCATGTAAATCGCCTCCTTGATAATTTGATTTGTAATGCACTCTTGGGTCATTTACAGGATTGTCGTTTTCTTCATTGCCATTAAAGAACCTGTCAACAAGTACAAAATACATAATATTCAAATGCTTGTCGGAACGAGATAATTCTTTGGTACTTGTAACCACTTTGCCATTTTTAAGCGGAATTAACAAATCATTCGACAAACAAGTATTGTGAGAACTATAGACTCTAATATAACTTTTATCCAGGTCTTTTGCCTTTTCTGGAATTTTAATTGTGTATTTATTGTCCTTAAACTTATTTAAATCGGTATTTATTATTTGGTTTTGCCATAAAATGCAAAGTTGATTGGGAATATGATTTGTCCCGATGATAATCTCATCTTCATTATGGTCGATTGTAGTCAAACTTAGGGGATTCGTGCTACACGCATTTTTAGCGATTAAAACTGTATTGTATCCACCAATTCCATTGGCAACCGTATCGCCTTCGGGATAATTGTTTTGCCATTTGCCATCAACAACCAATTGGTATTGGTATAGTCCTTTGTCTAGAGATAAGTTGGTTGTCCAAATACCATCTGCAAATTTTAAGGGGTGTGTATTAGGATTCCATGAGTTAAAATCTCCGGCAATAGATACAGAGTTTATTGTAATATCCGATTGTGGTGTGTAATTAATATTTACATCAATTTTTGGGGATTTTAGACAGACTATCGAATAAGTATTTCCATTTACAGCAATATCTATTGTTGATATATTTGGTAATTGCTCAAACTCATGGCTTATTTCTAAAATCTTTGTGTTAGAATCAAATGTATATCCTTCTTCAGAGAAAAAAACTGAATCAATATTCTTATCGTTTTCGATAAAATTTCCAAGATTAATTTGATTTATTCCTGGTTTTAGTATTATTGGCTGGGTTAGCGATATAAGCGGATCTAATTCCGGATTGAATTCTTGTTTGTCTTTTTGATTGCAAGAGTATAGCGCCGAGACAAGAATTAAAAGAGTAATATAAATGATTTTTAATCTATGCATGTTACTGTGTAGTCTTTGTTAATAATAATATTTGCTTTTTCTTTTAAGGAAACAACATTTTTGTGTTCTTGTTCGAGAATTTTCCATCTAAGTTCATCTGTGTTTTCTTTACCTCGTGATGCTTGTGCAAGCTTTGTCTCATGATATGTTAAATCAATAAACACACTTATGTCGCATGGCAGATTAATTGCATATAAACCATCAACAATCAAAACGTTTATTTTACTGAAATCTGTTGTGAGCATGTCCACTTCATCGGGAACTAAATCTACGCATGGCATTTGTGATATTTTATTATCTAAAAAATCCTTAATGTTGCCAATTAGCCTTTTCCAATCAATTTCGTTCATTCCAACTTGTTCGATACCATTTGCTAATCTCCATTTGTTTCGAAAATGAGGATGCGTGCGGTAGTAGTTGTCGGAATGGATTATTTTTGTGGGTACATTGAATTTTTTTACTAAATCTTTACCAATACAATGCGAAAGTTCTGATTTTCCACTTCCTGATTCTCCTGAAACACAAACGATAATTTTCGATTTTTTTATCTCTAAAATCTTTTGAATAATGATTTCTGCCGCTTTGCGGTGTTTGTCATTTATTAGCAATACGTCTCCTAACATTTTATAAGTTCTTAATTAACAAGCGAATATAAGAAATAAAAAAAAACTGTGCTATAAAAAGCACAGTTTTTTTGTAGTTATATTTTAGATAAATATTATTCGCAGATAACTCTTCTGATAATCTGTCCGTCGATTGTGTTAATTTTAACAATATAAACGCCTGTGTTATTTGATAAATCTACAACACATTTTGAGTTGTTTACATTAATAAGATTTACTAATTGTCCTGCAGTGTTATAAATCTCAACATTTTCGATAACTGAACTTGTTTCGATATTAAAAATACCTGTTGTTGGGTTAGGATATGTTGCAAGAGTTTGTTTAACATCATCAACGCCAACAAATACAGTATAAGTTACATCAATTTCGTTCCATTCAGCCTCTTGGTCGTTACAACCAATAGCTAATGTTCCTGTATAGTCCCCATTTTCTAAATCTGTATTGTCGAAACTTAGAGTTAGGTTTTGTGAACCTGCAGCAGCAACAGTTCCTGTAGCAGGAGCAACACTCATCCATATTGGCCAGCTGGTTCCTGTAACATTTGCTCTGATATTCCAGTTGCCTGTACCTGCAATACCACCAAATTCAGACCATACCGGTCCGGCTTTAATGTAGTTTGCACCTGCAATAGTTGCGTTTTCGTCAATACCAACGCAATAACTATCAAGTGGAGCTGTAAGATAATATCCAACCCAAATTTCATCTCCTGTTAAAAGAATAGGAGTGTTTAATGTAATTGTGTTCCAAGATGCTTCAGTTGGGGTAATTGTTACCTGATCTAAGATGTTTGTTGTTCCGGGAGTTATAAAACCGCCTTTATCCCAAACATAAACTGTAATGTCGCCTGCAGGTGCATCACCAATATATATATCAACAGATGTAATCTCTTGACCCATAAAAGGACGAACTACTTCTGGTGAAAAGCGTGTTGCAATGTAAGCTGTTATTTCGCTAGCCCATCCAACTGCATTACCTGCATTGTCACCATCTACGTGCATAATTCCATCTTTTGTACCGTTTTTAGCTGAAAAGTTATCGTCAAATATAGGATAAGCTACAAATGATAATTCTTCTTCTCCGGTATTGTCAAAACTTATAGTTTCATCATCACCGGTTGCAGTAGTAATAGGAGTTGCTGTTAAGTCAATAGTTGGAGGAGTTAAGCCACTTTCAATTTCTGTGTAAACAAAGTCATCAATAAAATAATTGTTGTTTGCCGGTCCATAGAAATTAATACAGCCGAGTTGATTTGCTGCTGCTCCACCACCTTCTAAAGTGCTAAATGTCCATGATGCTAATTCTGTTCCATCTAAATCTAATGTGATTAGGTCATTTCCAATATCAACTAAGATGTCAAAATATAACCATGAGTCCTGAGTGTAAGCAAATGTTGGTGGTGTTGCAGCATCGTTGTTTAATGTCATTGTGCCGGCAGCAAACTCACATGAGAAAGCCCATTCGTCAGCAAAAATATGCTCAATGTTAAAGTAGGCTTGTGAACCAGTTGCAACATAATAATAAAATTCAATCTGGTAAACACCACTAGTTTTGTTGCCAAAATTGTAAATCATGTCGTTGTTTGGAATAACATTTAATGATTTAATGCCACCATGCGCCTGAGCTTCACTGACAAGTGCAGCCTCTCCTGAGGTTGTTGCGCCACTCCATGTTGTCCAGCTTGATGTCTGAGCAGCGACAGATTCTCCTGTGTTGTATGACTCAAAGTCGTCACTAAATAATACTGTTTGGCCAATTGCAAAGTATGCAAATAGCAAAACACTTGATAAAAGTAAAATTTTCTTCATAACAAATAAATTAATTGGTTTAAGAAACAAAGATAGTAAATTTTTATGAGTTCGTAAATTAAACAAGTATTTTTTTATTGATGAGAGCCTAAAATAATTTGTTAATTTTATTTTTTTGACAGCAATTGTTTACAATACTTCGTTTCTTAAAGATAAATGCATTGTTTCATGATTAATCTTACTTAGTAGAATTCAGTCTCCTTTAGTATTTTACTAATTGAATAAAAGTTATAAAAATTCAATAATTTGTATAATTTTATCAATTATGACACAAAAACAGGTAGAAATATATTGAATATTGTTTTTAATTGACGAAATTTGGGATGTTATTAATCATAAAAAAGTGTTATGAAAGCAAAATTATTGAGTTTTATTTTTTTAATATCATTAAGTTTGGTTTTAAGTTCTCAAACTTATATGGTAGGGTATCAGTATATGTCTGCTTACGATGCTGATCGAGACAGGGATATTGCGACAACAGTATTTTACCCATCTGATGTTGGAGGTGAAGATGCTGCAATCTCTGATGGAGTCTTTCCGGCTGTAATTTTTGGACATGGCACAGCTATGGCAGATGAAACTTTGTATGATTATATTTGCGATGCACTAGTTGCCGAAGGTTATATTGTTTTATTTCCAACAACTGAGAATGATAGTCCTCCATTAGGAGCTCCTGATCATGAAGATTTTGGTTTAGACCTTAAACATTTAAACCTTGTGATAAAATTTGAGAATACAAATGCCGGTTCATTTTTTTATGGACATGTTTCTGATAAAACTGCAATAATGGGGCATTCGTTAGGAGGAAAAGGGACTTTAATTGCTGCAGCTAACAATACAGAGGTTACAACAATAGTAACTCTTTGCGCAGCACTTAGCAATCCGCCTTTCCCTTATTCAGGAAGTGGATACGATGCCATTAACAATAGCTTGCCTTTTATTACTGTTCCAAGTCTTATTGTTGATGCAGAATTAGATTGTGTTGTCCCGGATGACGAAGGGCACTATATGATTTACGAAGATATTCCTGTTGTTTGTAAAACTTATGTAAACATTATTGGTGGAGGGCACTGTTATATGGCATCTCACGATGGTAGCGTTTGCGAGTCGGCAGAAAGCGGCTTACTTGGCTGTGGTGACGATTTTACTATCACGCGAGAAGAGCAAAATGCGACTGTTCTGGAGATAATTTTACCATATTTGAGATATTATCTTTATGATGACGAAGTTTCATACTCAGAATTTTTATGCTATTTAAGTACAACAGATGATGTTACGTCAGAACGTGCATGTGCAGAACTACCTGATGCGGAAATTGATGGAATCGATATTGATGTTGTGGTCGAAAATATCACTGTTGCTTATGGAACTGATTTAACAACTGCAACCAATCAATTAGCTCCGCAAATAACAATTGATGATGTTTATGGAGTTGAGCATACTGTTAATCTCAACTGGGATGTTCCCGGATATAATGCCACTGTTCCAGGAGATTATACAGCAACCGGTAGCTTTACTTTACCTTCATGTGTTGAGCAAACAAGTCCGGCGACAGAATTGAGTGTTACTGCAACAATAACAGTAGAGAACGCAGTTAGCATCGGGCAATTTGAAGCCTATAAATCTATAGAGATTTTCCCAAATCCTGCAAAAGATATTATCAATTATGAGTTAAATATGGGTGGTGCAAATGATATTATTACCATTTATAATACCTGTGGACAAGAATTGATTTCTGTTACTGCAAAAAAAGCCGGAAGTATTGACATCAGCAATTTAGAAGCAGGCATATATATAATTAAGTTTGATAAAAATACTATTAAGTTAATAGTGGAGTAATAGTTTTAAAGTTTAAGTAGTTTTTTCATTAGTTAAACCCGTTGAGCAATCGATGGGTTTTACTTTTTTTGTACTCAATGCCTATCACTTTGGTCAAATCTGAAAAACCGATCAACCGATCAACCGATCAACCGATCAATCCCGTTAAAAAAGAAATTGCATTTACTCAGACAAAAAATCCAATTTCTAATTTAACAACATCGTTAAAAAAAGAGTGCAAGGCAATTTCTATTTTTAACGAGGATCCTCGAGCCTTTGGCTCGGGACCGATCAACCGATAAACTGACTGAGGCGTCCGACGATAGGAGGACGTCTCGAAGTCACCGCTTACAAATCAATATTCCACCATTCGTCTTTTTCGATAATGCATGGAGAGTTAAATATTCGCAGTCCCACATCATTAGATGTTTTGAGATTGAACGAATCATGATTTATAATCATTTTGTAGGATATTTTGCGAAAAGAGAAATTAAATGCACATCGTTGCCAGTGCTCTGGCATGCCGGGCTTGATGCTTAGCACTGTATCTCTAAAATCTATGCCGGCAAATGAATTTAAGATGTGCATAACACTTGCTGCCATTACTCCTGTGTGTATTCCTTCGGCTGTAGTTCCTCCCTGAACATCTTCATAATCACTTTTGATGGCTTGGCAAAATAGCTTTTCGGCTAATTCATTGATGTCCCATTTTTTTGCCAAATATGCATGTACTATTTTGCTTAAACTGCTACCATGGCTGGTTCTAGATATGTAGTAATAGAAGTTTTTGGTTTTATAATCATTAGGTAGTTGATATCCTAATCCGGCAATGGTTTCGTTTATTTCTTTATCATTAAGATTATAAAAAATCATCAAAGTATCTGCTTGTTTCGCGAGCTTGTATTCATCGGGTGATTTTCCTTCGGCTTTTAATATCCGGTCTAATCGATAAATATTCCCGTATTTCTTTTTGTATTCTACCCAATCGAGTTCTTTGAGATCGAAATATCCATCAAACTGTTCAATAATACCATCCTCATTAAAGTTTATTGCTAAATTTTCGCTAATTTCTTTCCATTTACTGAGTTCTTTTTCAGAGGGTAGGTTTTGATTATCTTTGATAAGGTGATTTTGTTTGTAAAAGATATTCATTGATGAACGCAGCAACCAGGCAAGCATAATATTAGTATATGCATTGTCTCTTAATCCGCCTTTATTGCCCGAGTTTTTACTTTTTTCATGAAATTCATCGGGACCCATCATGTTTTCGGTGTGGTATCTAAAATCGGGTGACGAGTGAGTAACTGCCGAAGCAAAAAATCTGCATATTTCTGTAAGCATCTCGAAACCATAATCCTTAATAAAATTTTTATCGTCTGTTGCCTGATAGTATCTGATAATATTATATCCTACTGCCAGGGATACATGACGCTGGTTTCTGCTATAATCCGGACCCCATTTGCCCGATTCAGGATTTAAATGTAATTCTTGAGTTTCTTCTGTCCCTTTGCTTCCGCTTTGCCAAGGGAACATTGCTCCCTCGAAATTATTTTCTTTGGCATACTTTCTTGCCTCATTTAATCGGTTGTATCTATACAGAAGCATTGTTTTGCTTAACTCAGGGAATTTAATGTTGAAAAATGGAGCAATAAACAACTCGTCCCAAAAAATATGACCTCGATATGCTTCACCATGTAATCCTCTTGCCCCAATGCTTGTATCTGTGCCAATGTTATGTTCCGAAAACGAAACAAAAAGATGATATACGTGCAATCGGGCAAGTTTTTGAACAAGCCTGTCGCCGGAAATGCTAATATCTGCCTTTTGCCAGATGTTTTCCCAAGCATTTACCGATTCGCTAAGTATTGTCTTAAAATCGTTTAATGATTCAGCAAGTTTTATTGCATCAATCTTGTCTTTGTCCAAACTATTGGTGTAAGCAACATTTTTATATACTATAAACTCTTGATTTTCTTTGAGCTCTGCAGTAAATTGTGCGTTTATCGCTGACTCACTTTCAATAATATCGAAATTTGAATTTGTGTTTGAGTAAATCTTAGCTGCAACAGATATCTCGATATTGGACTCGTTTGTTGATGTTTTTAGCCAGATAATATCTTTTTCTGTTCCTGTTTGAGCTTTGGTTAAGTGGTTTTGATTAAGATCGCGATATCTGGCAACTCCGTCGTTAATGATATTTCCATCAATTCCTGTGATTACCGAGATTTTTCCCGAGTAGTTTATAGGTGTAATGCTATATTCTATTGCCGCAATATTTTTGTTTGCCATGCTAATAAATCTAACCGATTCAATCATAGTTTGTCTTCCGGCTTTATCCTCAACTTTTGCCCATCCCGATAAAATCCCTCGTTTCATATCTAAGGTTCTTTCAATATCGATGATTTTGCAGTTGTTTTGATTGCACCAGTCACCATCATCAATTTTAAAACTTGTAAACAGCCAATTCGGACAATTAACAAGATCCTCGTTTTCGACAATTTTCCCTTTTATATCTGACTTTAATTTGTTATAAACTCCAGCCATGTAAGTTGCCGGATAGTGTAATTCTGAGGCTTTTTCTTCGCTAAAACAACCTCTGCTCGCAAAGAAACCATTTCCAACGGTAAGCAAGGCTTCGCGGCTTTTTTCATTTTCGGGGTTAAAGTCGGCATATTTTAAACACCATGAGTCTTCAATTACTCCGGCAGCAAACCAAGTTTCGAAGTCTTTGATATTTATATCGGCTAAGTCGGAGACTACAATGTCGGCTCCACAGACTTTTAATTCTTGGTGATTGTTATTACGTGCGATACCAATAACGAGTCCAAAATTGCCGGCTTTACCCGCTGCTACTCCACTACTGGCATCTTCAACCACAACAGCACGGTCGGGAGACACTCCCAAATCTTTGCAGGCTGTTAAAAAAATGTCTGGCTCGGGTTTGCCTTTTAAATTTCGTTCAACTGATACAATGCCATCAATAAAAACTTCAAAGTAATGCTCTAATCCGGCTTTTTTTAATATCGGACGGCAGTTTTTACTCGATGAGGCTACTCCAACTCTAATGTCATTTTCTATCAAATCATTAATGAGCTTGATGGTGGACTCAAAAACAAAAGCGCCCTTCTCATTTAATATATTGTTGAAAATTTCATTCTTTTTATTACCAATTCCGCAAACAGTTAACATTCCCGATTCATCATCAGGTGTGCCATAAGGTAAAATTATATTTCTTGAGTTTAAAAACGATTCAACTCCATCATATCGTGGTTTACCATCAACATATTTTAAGTAATCGCCTTTTATGTCGAATGCTACGTAGTCTTTGTCGTAAAGATTGCAGTAATGTTTTATTACTCCGTCGAGGGTTTGCTTCCATGCCATTGAGTGAATAGAAGCAGTGTCTGTTATTACGCCGTCAAGATCGAAAATAACGGCATCAAAATCCGTAATCATTGTGTTGAGATTTAATATTTTGAGTGTAAATATATAGAATTATTACAAACAACAAATTAAATCGGGTATTATTTTTAAAAATCACAAAGTTAATTGGGTTGTACTTCTAATAGTTTGTTCTGAACATCAATAATACTATCGCTTTGATGACTATAGGTTGTTGTGTCATTAATGATTTTATTTATTGATTGAAATTGCAGTTTATTTGTATTTGTACTATTTTCAGGATAATAAAATACCGTTTTTTGTTGTCCGGGGATCAAATCAAAGAAATTGTCAGAAAATTTTCCGTGCAAATCATCATAATATAGGTATAGGTCTTTTATATAGACTCTCGATTTTAAAACTATTTCCCAATATGATTTTTTCTTTTGTATGTTAAACACAAAGTCTGGTTTTGGTAGTTTTAAGTTTTTGTTTTTACCAAGTACAAATGATTTTGTAAATATAATATTTTCAGATTCTAAATCAGTAATAACAAGCTCTATAAAAGTTCTGTTTTTATGATTTAATAGGATAGAGTCGGGTGTGTGGTAAAATTCCGGTTTTGTTGTTCGTAATAGGTCGATGATAAGATTTATACTGTCGGCATGTATTATTTCGCCTGAAAATTCTCTGACTTTAAGAGAAACTTTTGTGTTAATAGACTTATTGTTGTGATTCGTAATATAGTATTCGACATTGTTTTTGTTTAAGCGTATCGATGCATGAATGTTTTCGAAAGCTCTTTTTGCATAATAATAGACAGCTTTGGGTTGATTGTAATAATCAACCGCCGACCATGAAATTGATGGCCAACAGTCGTTAAATTGCCAGAATAGTGTTCCCATGCAATATGGGCGAGCGCCAATATGTGCATCAAAAGCATGAGCCATTCCTTCGGCTTGTAATACTTGACTTAGATAGACATAGTCAGCAATATTATGCACTTGTGGATATTCTTTTATCATATATTTTTCGATTGCCTCGAAGCCAAATGGATGCTTTTGATGGCTTTTTAAACTTTGAGAGTGGAGATTGAGCGAATCTTTTGGGATAAACTTTTTTAAACTGGCAACTGAAGGCATACCCTGAAATCCATATTCACTCATAAAACGACCGGTATTTTCGTAATATTTCTCGAAAGGTTCCATGCCCCACCAAACGCCCCAATAGTGAGAGTCTCCATGTGTTAAAGCTTCTTTGTGACCCCATCCGTAAAAAGGAGAACTTGGGATATATTTTCTGGTTTTATCAATTTCGGCAATAGTTTTTGGAATAACTCGATGGAAAAGCATATCGTAATCGTTCCATATTTCGATAGAATCCTCTTCTGTGATATTAAATTGTTCTTGCCAACCCCAATCGAACCATGCGTTGCTGATTTCGTTGTTGCCACACCACATCACAATTGACGGATGATTGAATAGCCGGTTTACTTGATATCTTACTTCTTCGGTAATATTTGCTGTTGATTGCTCATCTAAAGGGTACATAGCGCACGAAAACATAAAGTCTTGCCAAACCATTATGCCTAATGAGTCACAAATATTGTAAAATTCATCATTCTCATATATGCCTCCACCCCACATACGTAGCATGTTAAAGTTTGCTTCTTTTGCTAATGTTAGTAAATCGAGATATCTCTGTTTGCTATTACTGCCGCTAAAATATTCGGCAGGAACCCAATTTGCTCCACGTGCAAATACAGGGACACCGTTGAGAATAAAGTAAAACTGCTGCCCGTTTGCATCGCTTTCGGTTACTAATTCTATTGTTCTGATTCCTGTTTTTAGAGCTTTGCTCTCAACCCGGAATTTTGTACTTACTTCCACAATAATGTCGTAGATCTTAGGCTCGCCCATGCCATTACACCACCATAATTTTGGATTTCTTATGTTAAACGTAACCGGATAAGAACTTTTTCCTTCGTAAATTTCGAGCTTTTGATAAAGTGTGTCAAATTCGTTGGTTGGACTGTATATTTTTACATTCCCGTTATAATAGTTTTCGGACTCTAACTCTATATTGGCAATCATAACGGCCATAGTGTCGGAAATAAATTTTTGTTCAATATTTACATTTGTCATTCTTAATTTTTCCCAAGTGTTGATATAAACACTTTTATAAATACCGCATGTTTCCATTTTTGGAGCCCAATCCCATCCATATTGAAAAGGTGCTTTTCGTGTAAATACTCTATTGTCGGGAATAGCATAACCTTGTTGTTGCGCAAATTCCAAATTTTTTAGCTCGCTTGGATAAAATATTAGCTCAAGCTTGTTGGTTTCCTTTTTTACAGAGTCGGCAATTGGAAAAACCCACTGTCTATACATATTTGAGGTATGTCCAATTGTGTCGCCATTAAGAATTACATCGCAATAAGTATCTATGCCATCAAAAACAATTTCGAGATTCCTGTTATAAAAGAGTTTGGCTATAGTAAATTCTTTTCTATAATGCCATGTTCGGGAACTTATCCATTGCAAGCTATCTTCGTTTGTGCTATAAAATGGGTCGGGAATAAGTCCACTTTTAAACAAATCGGTATGTATGTTTCCCGGAACACTTGCCGGATACCACTTGTCGGTTTCTTCGTAATAGAACTCCCAACCGTCATTTAACTCAATCGTTTTTTTTGTGGCTTTTTGATTACACGAAAATAATAACACTAATGATAGAATCGAAAAGATTATTATTATTTTTGAGGCAGATAAATTAAATTTAATCATAATGTGTAAAAATATTTTAGTAATTGCCGGTATCTTAATTTTAGTCTTGTCTTGCAAAAATAATCAAAACAATTTAGTAAGCCATGAAATAATTCCATCTCCATCAAAAATCATTTCAACAGATGGTTCATTATTGGTTGGTAAAAATTTGTATGTAATTATGGATGATAATTCCATAGATGCCAATAGAGTTAAGTCATATATTCGAGGATTTTTCTCCCAAACTTTTCAAACCGAAAACTTGCCAAAACAATCAAAAGATGGGTTTTTAATATATTTGAATATTGAGCAAGGATTTTCTTCCGAAGCATATAATTTGAAAGTAGATAAAGAAGGGGTTCATATTTCGGCTTCAGATTATGCCGGTTTATTCTGGGGTTTTCAGTCTCTTAGACAATTATTTCCGCCTGAGATTGAGAGCGGAAAACGTCCCGATAATTTGGAGTTGCCTTTTGTAGAGATTAGTGACGAGCCACGATTTAAGTATCGTGGAATGCATCTTGATGTTTGCCGGCATTTTTTTACAGTGGATGAATTAAAGACCTATATTGATATGCTCGTGATGCACAAATTCAATGTTTTTCATTGGCATTTAACAGAGGATCAAGGCTGGAGGATTGAGATAAAGGAATACCCTAAATTAGTAGAAATTGGTTCACAGAGAAGCGAAACAGTTATTAAAAAGAATTGGGGCGAATATGATGGCATACCTTACGGAGGTTATTATACTCAAGACGAAATCAGAGAGATTGTAAAATATGCCGAAGACCGCTTTATAACTGTTATTCCGGAAATAGAAATGCCAGGACATGCTCTTGCAGCTTTAGCATCGTATCCTGAGCTTGGTTGTACAGGAGGTCCGTACGAAGTTGCTAAAACTTGGGGAGTGTTTGATGATGTCTTTTGTGCCGGAAATGAAAAAACATTTGAGTTTCTCGAAAATGTTATTGATGAGGTTTGTGAACTTTTCCCAAATTCACCTTACATCCATATTGGTGGTGACGAATGCCCGAAAACAAGATGGGAAACATGTCCAAAATGTCAACTTCGAATTAAAGAAGAAGGGCTTGCAGACGAGCATGAGTTACAAAGCTATTTTATACAAAGAATGGAAAAGTATATCAACGCCAAAGGGAAAAAAATCATTGGTTGGGATGAAATTTTAGAGGGAGGACTGGCTCCCAATGCTACTGTTATGTCATGGAGAGGCGAGGAGGGAGGAATTGCCGCGGCCAAGCAATACCACGATGCAATAATGACCCCCGGAGGATATTGTTATTTTGATCATTATCAAAGCGAAGATGTTGAAAATGAGCCTTTTGCGATAGGTGGTTTTACTAACTGCGAAAAAATTTATGGATGGAATCCTATTCCTGATACTCTAACAGCTGATGAGGCAAAATATATAATTGGTGTACAAGCTAACGTATGGACAGAGTATATTCTCGATTTGCCTCATATCCAATATATGGTTTTGCCTCGAATGGCTGCATTAAGCGAAGTAGCTTGGTCAAACAGTACTAGAGATGATTATTCTGAATTTAAAAAACGTTTGCAAACAATGTTTATGAGATATGACGCAGCCGGGTATAATTATGCGGAGCATGAGTTGGAGTAGAGGTAAGAGTGTGTGTGAATTGTAATAGATGGGAGTGGTTTTTTATTGCTTTTTTAAATGGACAAAATAGTTGGTAAAATGTTATATAACCCTTGATTTTGTTAGGTTTGCATCAAATGAAAGGTTGTGAATAAAAAAATGCATGGCATGTGGTCAACATTTTACTGGAGGATTTTATTTTTCGGCACCGATCAATCCCGTTAAAATCCCGACTAAGCCTTTGGCTAGTCGAGGATCCTCGAATTTTAACGGGACAGAAATTGCATTTGCTCAGACAAAAAATCCAATTTATAGTTTTAACAAACTCGTTAAAAAAGAATGCAAGGCAATTTCTTATTCTCGAGATCCTCTAACCAGAGGTTCGGGATTTAACGAGGATCTCCTTAGACCCTCGTTTACGGGGCTCGAAGAATAACAAAAAATCATAGATTTTTATTCTTCGGGACCGATTAACTGATTGGCTGATTACACGATTGACTGGACTACATCCTTTAAATGCTTGTTTTGATCATTTTTGGATTATAACCTGCACATACTTTCAATCCTTTATAAATCTTGAACTCCAACAATTATCTCTAAATTGCACTTTTAAAACATAACTACCTGCTGTTAAGCTTCGTATGTTTATTGTATTTTGATTATTTACAAGTTTTTCACTTTGCACAATTCTACCTGTGGTATCATAAATTTTCACAATGGCATCACCTGAGTTTTCTGGTAATTGCAAATAAAGCAAGACACTTGCAGGATTCGGATAAACCTCAATCTCACCATCAACCCAAACCTGCTCAACCTCACTCCCTCCACACTCACAATCCTCCTCAACGCAA
>JAFGVU010000198.1 GCA_016937855.1 Bacteroidales bacterium
ATGCACTTATGACGGGCGGCTGCGGTGGTTTTGTGTAGCGAAGCGGAACAAAACTACCGCAGACGGCTGGCATTAAGTGCAATGTTAGGGCATTTATATTGTTAATTTTTCATCTGTTTGCATAAATTTGTCAAAATCATCAAATTTCATTAGTTGAAGTTTTCCTCCAAACATTAATGATAAATCGCTTAAAGCACTTATTGTTGTTAAGTTATCATTTGCAAGTAAACCGTTATCAATATTATCAAATATGTTGTTTAGTTGCAATTCTCTCAGTTCCAAATGTTCCTTTATTTTGTTTTCAAACTCTAAACGTTGTTTATCCATTTCATTGATTGAAGCATAACACAAAGCAACAATCTTTTTAGTTTCTTTTTCCGCAAGTTTTGCTGATTTTAATAGAGATATTCCAGATTGATATATATAATTTGATATGAAATAACCTGCAATACTGCCAACTAATGCACCAACTGGACCAAAAACAACGCCGCCAACCATACCATAATATACACCACTAATAGTATTAACTCCTGTTGCTCCAATATTTTCAATTAATTCATCGCCTGTAATATCGCCTTTTGCAAAATTATAAACACTTATACCAATATCAATTAGGGATGCTGCACAAGTTGTCGCAATATTTGATTTAGCCAATACTTGGCTTCCTAACTTTTTTCCTGTTACTCTTATTCCTGTTCCTAAAACACCAGTAGCCCCACTTTTAACTGCTGATTTTCCTGTATCTTTTGCTATTTCTGCTCCTGCTTCTTTTAAGGTTTTATCTCCTTTATAAACCGAATAGAAATTTTTCACAGTAGAAACCGCTCCACCGGTTATTGCACCTGCTATCGCTGCATTTGCACCTGTTTTAAAAGCTTCTTGTCCAAATTGTTTTAACTCACTTTTTAAGGCATAAAGTTTTGGATTTTTTGTTGCTCCCATTACCTCTTCGTATGAGGTTCCGCCCGAACTTACTTCTCCATTCTTTAATTCACCTGTTAGCTTTTCTTTGACATTTTTGTAATGTTGTTGACTATCACCAACTGTTGCTTGCTCTTTTTGGGCAAAATGCTCTTTAAGTGGATTTTCATTCTCTTTGTTTACTAATAAATCAACATTTTTATAATCTGTTCTTTTAGTAAATTCGTTTTTAGGATAATCAACTCCTTTGCTTGACTTTGCTTGTATGTTTTTGATAACTTTATTGCCTCTTTTTATTTGAATATCAATCACTTTATCATTATTGTCTAAAACAGAGGCTCTTTCTATTGCTCTTTTTTTTGCAGCATCAATATTAAATTTTGTTGTTTCAATTATCTCAAATAAAAAACCTTGTTTTTTATCGTCTGGTAAATCGGATGATGCTTTTAAAAGTAAATCAGCCATACCATTAACAACTTCGTCTGATGCGTTTGCATAATTAATTGACTGAAAAGCACCTGTTTGTGAAGCTATTTGATTGATAAGATTTTTACTATTATCTTTTTCCATAGCTGTTTATGTGTTTAATAGTTTTTTTGCTGGTGATAAGGCATTTAAACAATTATCATTTAATGAGCCATTTTTATTTAATAATGAAGTTTCTGTAACTTGTTTTGTTACTTGGGCAAATTGTAACGCTAAATGTAGCTTATATTTTGCTTCTTCTGAAAGCTGAGTATAATCAATATTCCCTTTGTCAGAATTCTGGTTTAACAAGTATTCTAAGATGTTTAGTTCAGCCTTAAACTTATCTCTTAATTTTGAAAGTAAATCAATAAATTGCTTAGATGTATCTTCTATTGCTTTTAATAGGCTAACCCCCTGCTTCATTTGAGCAACAGCTTGTTTTGATTTTGCTAAGTTTGCTTTTGCATCTTCCAAATTCTTTTGAGCTTTTGCCGAAAGCATCCAGCCACCGGCTAATAAAATAGGTCCCGTTACTATTCCGCCTAACACCAAAGCACCACCAGCCATTCCAAAACCTCCGGCAGACAAAGCACCTCCTCCAAACCATGCCATCGTAGCGTTTGTTGCTGCTACACCAGACAAACTACTTATCGCTGTTCCTGTTGAAGCTGAGGCAAACATCATTGCTCCACCATATGAAGCCACACCTGCCAATGCACCTGTTCCTAATGCACCAACGCCACCAGACAAAACTTCTACTGCTTTCATTGATAAGTCCTTCATTCCTTGTATTTCCGCTTTTTCTATTGAAGCCTTAAAGTTTTTATCAATTTCTGAATTTCCTTTTAATTCAATGTTTTTTACTCTATCAAATTGCTTTACAAAATTAGATAGTTCATTTCCCCAAACTTCTAATTTTAAGCTCCCTAACTTTTTTAGAGAATTTGCTGTGATATTTTTTTGTTTATTCAAAAGTCCTTTTTGGCTCTCGAAAATATGTTTTGCTTCTTTGTTAATCTCTTTTGCATCAGAAAAGCGATTATAAGACTGAACTCCTTTTGCAGCACCTCCTATTGCGGATGCAATTGCTATTCCTCCTAATATAAATGGTATTGGCATAATATTATTTTTTTATTGTGATACGTCTTAACTTCTTGCATGAACTTTCATTCATATCAATATACTCTTTTAGTGAATAAAATTGCTTAAAATGTATTTCATACATTTTCATTACGTTACAAATATCTGGTCGCGTTGAATAAATCTCACATAAGTTTTTTGTTTCATCGAAATGTTTACAAATTCCGTCTCCTCTGTCAAATTCGGCATATAATTCGTTTAAATTAAGATTTCTGCAACAACTTCCACATTTAGAGCAGTTAAATTGATAAGAGTTCATTTACTTCAAAATACAATTTTTGTAGTTCTTCAATCTTATTTTGCATTTTATTAAAAGCCTCCTCGCTTATATTAAAATACGTTCTTACCTGTTTAAGCATTTCTATTTCCTGAACTCGCAAATTTTTATCGCTTAAAGCCAAACCAATAAGTTCAAAAGTTATAATTTTCTTTATACTCTCTTCGCTTTCTGACAGTTCTTCAAGGATTACATCTATACTTTTCTCTTTCATGTTATAGTCATCTTCATGCAAGTGCATTTCATAACGATATTGAAGAAATTGTAATTTCTCTTCATTTGCAAATTCTTTATCAATATTAGCTAAAAGATAAGCTAATTCTAAAAAATTTTCCTTTTCTAACTGATTTAATTGTTGTAAATACATGTCTTTGATATTTATGTTTTATAATTCGATTATTCTCGTTTTAAAGTTTGCCCTAACG
>JAFGVU010000199.1 GCA_016937855.1 Bacteroidales bacterium
GGAAGTGGGAAGTGGGAAGTGGGAAGTGGGAAGTTGGAAGTGGGAAGTTGGAAGTTGGAAGTTGGAAGTTGGAAGTTGGAAGTTGGAAGTTGGAAGTTGGAAGTTGGAAGTGGGAAGTGGGAAGTTGGAAGTGGGAAGTTGGAAGTTGGAAGTTGGAAGTTGGAAGTGGGAAGTGGGAAGTTGGAAGTTGGAAGTGGGAAGTGGGAAGTTGGAAGTTGGAAGTGGGAAGTGGGAAGTGGGAAGTGGGAAGTTGGAAGTGGGAAGTTGGAAGTTGGAAGTTGGAAGTTGGAAGTTGGAAGTTTAAAGTTAATTGTTGATGAAAAAAATCCTGATAGATTTACTAAAATTATCCAATTTAAATTGTGGACTTGGGCAAGTTGCGTTAAATTTTGGCAAGGCTTTAAGTCAATCAAATTCAATGTTTGATCTCAACTATCTTGTCCCGAAAGACTTTGTCGGATATTTTGGCGATAGTGTTAATTATTTTACCCCTCAGACAATAAAAAAATCATTAAGTGCTTTTGATCTTTGGCATTGCATTCATCAAGAACCCGTTTTTTTACCAAAAAACAACACAAAACTACTGATTACCATTCATGACTTAAATTTTATTGGAGAAAAGTCTGAGCGAAAATCGGCTGTAAGATTAAAAAAACTGCAAAATCTTGTAGATAGAACAGACAGAATTGTATTCATCTCTGATTTTTCGCGCAAAACCACTCTCGAAAACCTCAATTATCCAAAAGAAAAGACAACTATTATTTATAATGGTGTAACAACCTCCGACGACTTTGATGAACCCAGACTAAAATTTGACAATTTTTTCTTTAGTATAGGAGTTTTTAAGCCTAAAAAAAACTTTCATGTTTTAATACCACTAATGAAACACTTTCCTGATCATAAACTTATTATTGCCGGCGACAGTAAAGGCTCCTATTACAAACAACTACTTAAGTTATCTAAAAAGTACGATGTTGAAAACAGAGTTTTGTTCCCGGGAGTAATCTCAGAGAAAGAAAAAACATGGTATTACAAAAACTGTGATGCATTTTTATTCCCCTCACTATATGAAGGATTTGGTTTACCTGTTATTGAAGCAATGCAAAACGGCACACCTGTTATTACATCCGACAAAACAAGCTTACCGGAAATTGGTGGTGGTTTTAGTTTTGTATTTAATTCTTTTGATGATATTACAATAAAAGAAGCTATTTTAAATGCTACCCAAAAACATTTAACAGATACTGAATTCAACAAGAATGCAATTGCTTATGCAAGAAAATATAATTGGAAAAAAAATGCATCAGAGTATATAAAACTTTATGACGGAATATGTTGCCGTTAAAACTATAGTTGTGGCACGTTTAGATAGCTATTGGATTGTGCAAGACACTCAAAATCCGGAATTACACATTTATTTTATACCCTACACCTTTAACTGTCACAATCAGATTATCGCCTAATTTTTCTCGTAGTTTTCTAATATGCACATCAATGGTTCTATCTCCCACATATGCATCGCCCCATATTTTATCATAAATTTCTTCACGTTGAAATACTTTTCCGGGACGAGATGCCAAAAGCTCAATGAGTTTAAACTCTTTGCGAGGCAAATTGTGCTCCTTACCCCTATAATTAATGGTATATTTATCTCTGTCTATCATTAAGTCTCCTATCCTACTCTGATTTTCACTTTCTAAATTCTCGATCGAGACTTTGCGACGTCTTAATAATGCTTCGACCCTTTTAATAAGAACCTTTGGATTTATGGGTTTAACTACAAAATCATCTGCACCCGATTCAAATCCTGCAATTTGAGAATAATCTTCTCCTCTTGCACTTAAAAACATTTTAATACCTGTGACCTCTTTTTTGTACTCATTTAATTTTTCACAAACCTGAATACCATCCATCCCTTTCATCATAATATCGAGAATTATCACTGATGGATTTTTCTTGCGAGCAACTTCAATTGCCTCTTCACCATTCTTCGCAGTAAAAACGATATAATTCTCTTTCCTAAAATTGTATTCCAGAAACTCCAAAATATCTTCGTCGTCGTCAACTAATAAAATCGAATAATTCTCCATTTTTTTACTAATATTATTTTCAACCTTAAATCCATCATCAAGCTAAACAATTGATAATCACAATAATAGACTATTTGATTAAACTGAATCTTAGATGCATATTAAATAAATATTAATTGTTAAGGAGATTCTGTAAAAGTTTTAACAATTATATAACTTTTTAATATCAATTGCTTAATTTTTAGACAGAAAAAAAGATATTGATTTGCAACAGAAAAATTTAAAATTCTAAACTGTTTAAAAATTAAAATTATGAAAAAATTGTTTTATTTTATGATTATGTTTGCTGTAATGGCATTAGTAATGAATTCTTGTAAAGACAAAGGTGAAGACAACCCAGAAGAGACTGTTGTAACGGCTAACATTACCGAAAACACAACATGGGAAACAGGCAACACCTATGTATTAGGCGGTCGTATTTCAGTTGTATCAGGTGTAACTTTAACAATTGAGCCGGGTGTAGTTATTAAAGGTGAAGCAGGTACAGGCGCCAATGCAACAGCACTAGTTATTGCTCGTGGAGCTACAATAATTGCTGAAGGAACTCCAACTCAGCCAATTATTTTCACATCAATTGCTGACGAGATTGAGCCAGGACAAATTGCATCTCCAAACCTTGATCCTGATCTTAATGGTCTTTGGGGTGGTTTAATTATTTTAGGAAGCGCTCCTATTTCTGCTGATGCTGCATCGGTTCAGATCGAAGGAATACCGGCATCTGACCAAAACGGTTTGTATGGTGGAACAAACGCTGACGATAATAGCGGTACTATCAAGTATGTTTCTATTCGTCATGGAGGTGCAAACATTGGAGAAGGAAACGAAATCAATGGTTTAACTTTAGGTGGTGTTGGTAGAAATACAACTATCGAAAACATCGAAGTTATTGCAAACCAAGATGATGGCGTTGAGTTTTTTGGTGGCACAGCTAACGTTAAAAACCTTATTATCTGGAATGCCGGTGATGATGCAGTTGATACAGACCAATCTTGGGCAGGAACTTTAGATAATTTTATTGTAATTGCCGGTAGTGATACAGACCATACATTAGAAATTGATGGTCCGGAAGGAACAATGTTGGCAGGTCATACTGTTAAAAACGGTTCAATTAAAGGCTCAACCGATACTGAACTTGGCGATTTTCGTGATGGTGCAAGAGGTACATTCCAAAATATTTATTTCTTCAATTTCCCAAGTCCTGCTGATACTGATGGTAGAGGAGATTTATCTCTTTCTGGCGATGCTTCTATAGCAAATTTTGCTAGTGGAGACCTTGCTTTTAGCGGATTACAAATAACTTTAGCTGCAGGTGTTGAATTAACTTCAGTTTTCAAAGCTGGTACAGATGCTCATGCTTCTGCAGTTGCTGCCGGGGCAAATACAGTAGGTGCTGACAAATCTACATTTACAGGTTGGACATGGGCTTCAGCTAATAATGAATTAAGTGATTTTTAATCAAGTATTTAAAATCAAAATAAATATCAAAACTCGCAGACTTTGGTCTGCGGGTTTTTAATGTTAATTATAAACACATAATTTTTTTCCCATGCTTAGAAAGAATCTTACTCTGGTTTTAATAATGATAATTATTTCATTAACAGCAAAAACACAGAATTCGACAATTAGAGGGACTGTATTTGACGGAGTAACTAACGAAACAATGCCGGGTGTTGCGATTGTAATATCAGGCACAACAATTGGAACAACAACCGACCTCGATGGCAAATTTAGCCTCAGTGTTGAACCGGGCACTTATAACTTTGAAGTTTCATTCATTTCTTATCAAACACTTAATATTACCGATGTTGTTCTTAATGCCGGAGAAGTTAAAGTTTTTGACGAATTAAAATTACAAGAAGAAGGATTTATGCTTACCGAAGTTACTGTTTCGGCTAAAGAAGTTAGAAATACCGAAAATTCTTTGGTTGCAATGAAAAGAAACTCGGTAAACATGCTCGACGGTATTTCTTCTGCGGGGTTAAAGAAAATCGGTGACACCGACGCAGCATCCTCAATGAAAAGAGTTCCCGGAGTGTCGGTCTCGGGTGGAAAGTATGTTTTCGTAAGAGGATTAGGTGACAGATACACAAAAACTATACTTAATAGCATGGAAATTCCTGGTCTTGACCCGGATAGAAACACAATTCAGATGGATTTATTTCCAACAAGCATCATAAACAATATAGTTGTAAACAAAACATTTAGTGCAGAATTACCTGCCGATTTTACTGGGGGAATTGTAAATATCGAGACAAAGGATTTCCCGGACACAGAGCAGGCTTCGGTTTCGATTGGGACAGCATATAACCCCCAATCACATTTTAACAGTGAATTTTTAACATATCAAGGCGGAAAAACCGATTTTTTAGCTTTTGATGATGGTACTCGTGCAATTCCGGCCACTGAGGACATCCCTCATTTTGCAATGGTTGTCGGAAATCCTGATGGAGAAACAGCACAAAGATATAAAGACATATTGTCGAGTTTTAATCCCAACTTAGCTGCAATCAAACAAAAAAGTTTTATGGATTATTCCTTTGATGCCAATTATGGAAATCAAATATCAGGAAAAAAAGACAGAACAATTGGATATAATTTTGCTATCAGCTATAAAGCAAGTTCTGATTTTTATCAAGATGCAGAATTTGGCAGATACGGTCTATCAGGAAATCCTGACGATTTTGAAATGGAAAGACGCGAGTATCAAATTGGAAGCTATGGTGAAGAAAATGTCTTCATTAATGGTTTAGCAGGCTTTGCAATTAAAACTAAAGATGCAAAATATCGATTTAACATTATGCATTTGAGAAACGGCGAATCAAAAGCAGGTATTTTTGATTTTTATAATAGCGACCAGGGTGCAGTTTTTAATGGGTTTCAGCACAATCTGGATTATAGCCAACGAGCTTTAACAAATTTAATTATTGATGGAACCCACACTTTCGACAACTCTGCCTGGAAGCTTGAATGGAAAATCTCACCAACCTTATCAACAATCAGCGATCCTGATGTAAGATTTACCAGATATGAAAACAGAGAAGGGGTTTATAGCATATCTACCGAATCGGGATTTCCTGAAAGAATATGGCGCGATCTTCAGGAATACAATATTTCGGGTATAATAAATATTACAAAAGACATTAGCTTATTTGAAAGAAAAGCAAAACTAGCTTTTGGTGCAGCGCACACATTTAAACAGCGTGATTTTATAATTAGAAATTTCGCTTTAAATATCAGAGGAGTAAGTTTAACCGGCGATCCAAACGAACTTTTTGCTCCCGAAAACCTATGGCCAATGAATGGAGTTGTAACTCAAGGTACAACATACGAAACGCCTTTTGTGCCTGTCAATCCGAATCAGTTTTCATCCAATATCAATAATAGTGGTGCATACTTTTCAATTGAGTTCACACCAATCAGCAGATTAAAAACAGTTATTGGGATAAGAGCCGAAAACTATATACAACGTTATACAGGACGTGATCAATTAGGAGCAAATATCATGAAAAACGATATTGTATTAAGCAATATTGATATTTTTCCAACAATAAATATGATATACAACCTTACCGACAAGCAAAACTTGCGTGTATCTGCATCAAAAACAATCGCACGTCCATCTTTTAAAGAGCTTTCGTATGCTGAAATATATGACCCGATAAGTGGAAACACTTTTATTGGTGGATTATTCCGAGATGCTAATGACATAGCCGGAATTGAATACTGGGATGGAAATCTAACTAGTTCTGATATTTATAATTTCGATTTACGATGGGAAATATTTCCGGCAAGCGGACAGGTTATTTCTCTAAGTGGTTTCTACAAAAAATTTAATGACCCTATCGAAATGGTTCAGTTCGCAACACAAACAGGATCGTTTCAACCTCGTAATGTAGGCGATGGACAAGTCGTGGGTGCCGAATTTGAATTAAGACAGAATTTGGGTTTCATCAATCCTGCTCTAAAAAGCTTATCATTTACTGCTAATTTTACTTACACCCAATCTCAAATAGAACTCAGCAAAACAGAATTAGACTCTAGAACTGATAATCTGAGAACAGGCGAAACCGTTGATAACTATCGAGACATGGCAGGACAAGCTCCATATTTGATAAATGGAGGAATCTCTTACAAAGGTAATAAAGAGGGATTTTGGAGTAATTTTGAAGCGGGAATTTTCTACAATGTGCAAGGAAGAACTTTACAGTATGTTGGAATTGCTGATCGTCCTAACATTTACAGCTTGCCGTTTCACAGTTTAAATTTTAATTCAAACTTTAACATAAGCCAAAAGCTAAAAGTTGGATTTAAAGTAGAAAACATATTAAATAGTAAACAAGAATCTGTATTTGCATCCTTTAATGCACTCGACCAATACTATTCAAGATTATACAGTGGAAGGACATTTTCGTTTAAAATTAGTTATGATTTGTTTTAGATGATAACTTCGTGGAAACAAAACAGAAATTTCATAAACACGAATAAACTTAACACAAACTTAACATAGATGTAATTTTGGCTTAACGTTAAACTAATCCGTTATCGATATTTTTGTATTAGTTAATTAAATAAAAATAATATGAAAACTTTATTAAGTTTGACATTCGTTTTAGCTGTTCTTTTTGCAAATGCTGCAAGTGTTTACACTTCTGATAACGATGAAAATGAAACAAAGAAAGAAGCCACTGTTGTTGTTTTAAAAGGTAAAATAGTTGATTCCCAGACTAAAGAGCCTTTAGTCGGAGTAAAAATTTGTGACGACGAAAACGGCGTTGCAGTTTATACTGATTTTGACGGAAATTTTGAATTTAAAACTAATTCTAACTCAAAAGAAATTAAAGTTTCATACATTTCTTACGAAGAAACAAGTGTTACAGTTGACCAAATAACAGGAAAAACTATTGAAATCAATCAGATTTTTTAGTCTGTTGCATATAAATTAAAAAAATAATAGTATATTCGGGTTTTATTCGATACTATTATTTTTTTTTGTCTAAATTTTAGAATAATGAAGATTTTTTCTACACTTATAATTATAGTACTTACAGTAACTAGCCTTTTTGCGCAAGAGCTTAAAGAAGATGGGTTGTTTTATTATAATAATGAATTATTTAGCGGAACATTTACAGAATACTACCAAGATGGCAATTCTGTAAAATCTGTTCTCGAGTTGCAAAACGGCAAGCCTTCCGGAAAATCGACCCACTACTTTGCTAATGGTGAAGTTAAAGAGGTAAGATCATATAAAAATGGCATAAAACATGGCAAATGGTTAAAATACAACGAAAAAAGCATTTTGGTTTCGTCTGCGAAGTACAAAAACAATAACAAACATGGCAAATGGCAAGTTTGGGATGACGAAGGAGCACTAAGGTATGTTTTAAAATATAAAAATGGTGAAAAATCCGGTACATGGAAAATGTACAACGAAAAAGGTGAACTAACCGAAAGTAAAAAGTATTGATCGGTTTATCTGTTGATCAGTTTATCAGTTTATCGGTTTAACAGTTGATCGGTGACTTCGAGACAATTTCGAAGAAAAAATCGAAATCCCTCAGTCACCGATTACTTGATTAGCCCTCTTCTAGCTTTTAACTCTTATACTCCCATTCAAGTTTTAATTTTAGTTGCTCTACAACGTTAAAAACAATAGGACAAAGTTCATAATTAAACAAAACTCCGCTAAATCTTCTTACAAAACCAACTTGATCTAAATATGGAAATTGTTTACAGTGGTCGTACCTGTCTGCATAAATTGTACACTTTTTTCCATCAAGATGTTTACAAACTATACCGGGTTCATAACGAAGCTCATCAATTTTATCCTCATCAACAAACTTAAGCATTTCTTCATCTGTAGCAATTGGACGAACATTATTACAACAAACGCCACACTCCACGCAACTAAATAAAGGTGTTATCTCGGCATCCAGAGCATGTACAATTTTATCGATATCATCAGGATTCTGCAATTGAAGAAACTCACGAAAAGATCTATTCTCATCATTCCTATCAATAGCTATTTGCCTAATCTTTTCCACACTCGTTTCTATTTTCATAATCTCTTTTTATTAAATATTTAAATAGCCAAAAAGCGAAATATATCACCAATTTATCCACGACTCATGCATCATTGTTTTGTAATTTACTGTATCATTTAACCAGAAATACTTAAACCACTCAACTCGTTCATTTTCGATTTTTAAAGTAATCAGTTTATCGTTTCGCTGATAAATCAAGCAATTATCAATAGTAGTATCCGGTTGACCAAATTTATTTAGTATTACGGAAACATTTTGATTTACAAAATTTGACTGCTGTAAACCATCCCATTCAATTCGCGATTTTATTCCAACAAGAATCTCATTATCCGCTTCATAATATCTATCTTCAGGTTTGCCCCAAGGCTTAATTACCTTAAAACATAACGGTTTACCATCATCTTCAAAATTCTCACAAAACTCAATTGCCCAATAATCGTAAAAAATGCTATTACTATCTTCAATCGGATAAAAATATTTATTCTGTAATCGAATATTCCCACCGGAGTGCATCCCTGTTGTATTCTTTTTTAACAAGGAGAAATCCACAGGATTATCAAGGTAAAACAACACACTCTCAAACATAGGTTCTACAACAGAATCAACTTCTAAATCAACATCTTCATCATAATTATTGTTCTCAACCAAATGTTGGCTACTGTTATTTGTGCCGCATGAAATCAATATCATGCCTAAAAGTAAAATAATTATAAATTTCATAATCTATAAAATAAATGAACAACACATTAAGAAGCTTTACTAATCCAAAGACATTTCTAATAACCTTTTATGCTTTACCAACATCTGTAAAATCAGTTTATTTCATACTTTATATTTCTTCTCTATACCAATTAAAAAGTACCTTAGAATTTGATCCTTGCATTCGCGATATTTCGAGTTTTCGGGTTTACGAAAAAAAGCACTCAACTCATGCTTACTGATTGGATAGCCTGCATTCTCTAATAATTGTAGAATATCATCGTCCTTCAAATTTAAAGCTATTCGTAACTTACGAAATATTATATTATTGTTTAATATCTTCTCGGCGACATGCTCTTTCCCATCCTGTTTACCTCGGTGCAAAACAGTAAATCCATTTAAAAATTTTGCAAAATCATAATCCGACAACCTGATATATCCTTCGGTCTCCTCTTTTTTTAACCAGCCTAAAATATTTGTTCGGTTAGTAATACAATCACCTAAGGCAAAGATTTCTATCATTTTATTATCGTTATAGTCGAATGAAAATCGTAAACGTCTCAGGATATCGTTGTTGGTCATGATGTTTTTTTTTTACAAAGATAAAATAAATCTACAATAACTTCGTAGTTTCGATTTTTCGTGATGTGTGTTCATTTTGAATTACATCAAGTCTTCGTCTGAAAAGGAATAGTAGTGGTTTTGTGTTATAAATCAAGTTCTTAAGCTTGTTCGCAAAGGTGCACTAACAACCTTTTATATGCCATGAAAATGGGCTATAATCCTCCGGCAAGTATGGAGCAGCTGACGAAGGAGAAAAATGTGAAGGATGTGGTTAAGGGATGGATTGGTGGATAAAACAAAAGCCTTACAAAACAAGGCTTTATGAATATTTGTATATTTCATTATTTACTCAAACACCAACTTCTCAGTCTTCACAAATTTCCCCTCAATCCCGATAAAATAGAAATTGTATTAGTTTAGTAGAAACAATTCCAATCCTATTTTAGAAAACTCGAAAAAAAAATATACTCATTACAATTTCTTTTTTTTATCGAGGATCCTCGAACCTCTGGTTCGGGACAAATTACTCAAAAACTAGTTTCTCAGTTTTTATCAACTTTTCCTCAATA
>JAFGVU010000200.1 GCA_016937855.1 Bacteroidales bacterium
AGGTAGCGTTCGACATTGTAAATTCCTGAACCTGTAATATCTCCGTCAATAATTAATGATGCATCACCTGAAGTGTTTGAAAATATTGAAATCTCGCCATTATTAATAACATTACCATCAAAGCTAAGGTCTGTATTACTGTCAAAATTCAATGAATTAACTCCAGACAAGAACAAAGAGCCATAGTTTAATCCAGAATTAAGAGTAAAATCAACATCATTTGTTGAGTTGTAAAAACCGAGACTTTGACCCGAAGCCGGAGCCCCATTTGACCAATTGTTAGCGTTTGTCCATGAATTATCATCAGAACCAATCCAAGTATTAAAAGCAATAGATGAAACCCAATCTGATACGTTCATATTGTATAAAATCCCATTGAGACCATTTGAAGTCAAATCATACAAAGTAGTTCCATCGTATTGATCCATCCGATAATAAGCTACTAATCCGGCTTCATTTCCTGCAAGAGTTTTCATCATATTTTCTTGAATTTGAGCTTCGGTGCGTGCTGTGTTCCAGAAACGAACTTCGTCTATTTTACCAGCAAAATTATATCCTGCAGGTATGTTAAGAGCTCCAGCTTCTTCACCCAAAATTGTACTATTATCACCATCGTAGGTTATTGTGTTTCCAGACGACCCAATATTTTCAGTATCGTATAGAATCCCGTCAATATATATTTTTACATACTGTCCATCAAAAGTACCTGCAATATGATGCCATCCATCAAAATCAGCTATACTTGCATCAACACGTCTATACGCACCCGATGAATAAACCGCAAATCCAACATCATTTGAGGTTGGGTATCCTATAGCAAAATTATATCCACCACCTTGAGTGTTGCCTGCAAATACCTGATGGGTAGCTGTTGGATTCCAATCATTAGCATTGAGCCAACACTCAAATGTGAGTGCATTAGCAGGTTTTAAATCAAAAGAATTTCCTAAATTTACATAATCATCTACACCATCCAAATCCAATGCTTGTCTTGAACCACCAAAACAACCCGACAACTTCCATTCGGGACCATTTGTCAGTGTTCCGGTATTTGAGTTTGTACTATTATCAGTCAAAGAAGTTCCGCTACCATCGTTCATTTTATAATAAGCCATTAACCCTGCTTCATTTCCTACGAGCTCTTTGTACATATTGGTTTTTATTTGAGCTTCAGTGCGAGCAGTGTTCCAAACTCTTACTTCGTCAATTTTACCAGAAAAATAGTTTGAGCCAAGGTTACTATTATATCCAATTTTAAAATTATCCCCTGAATCATTAATAGTATAAACCGAGCCATAATCATATGTATTATCAAGCTTTCCATTGACATACAATTTCAAATATCTTCCATCAAAAGTGCCAACAATATGATACCATTCATTTGTATTAAGTCGAGCATTTGAGCGAACAGATGGCCAATCAAACCAACTTCTTCCTGCTATAAAGGTTACTTGACCGGCATCTCCACCAAGATTGCCATTGTTTATATACATCCCATATCCGTATTGAGGATTGCCATGCTTTATTTTACCTGCAACAAAGCACTGCTGCCCCGTAGTTTCTAAGTTAACCCACGCTTCTATTGTAACGCTTGCCGTAATAATAAGAGAAGGGTCTGATCCAAAGGTAATATAATCATTACTTCCGTCAAACTCCAAAGCATAACCACCTTGTGCAGCGATTTGCGCCGTTAAACCAGTACAGCTTATAACAACTGTTGCTATAATTAAAGTTATTGTTTTCATCGTTTCCTTTATTTAATTATGGTTTTCTTTTTATCTCTAATTTTTTTAACTCCATAAGCTGCTCCGCCAATTAAAAGTGCAACAGCGCCACCATCAATAGGCACACCAACGGGAGGATCATCTCCAACCGGACCTCCGCCCGGATCGGCAGGAGGAGCATATAAGTTAAATACTCCAATAACAATCAATGAGGCCAACAAACCAATTAACTTTTTCATTCTATGTCAGGTTTAGGTTATTTAATTACTAGTTTTTCCACCACTTCATTGATCCCTGCTTTTATATGTACTACATAAAGGCCTGCTGACAAGCAACCAACATTATGCTCAGTTCCAACAAAATCCAACACCTTTTGACCTTGAACATTATACACTTGAACATTAGGAAGAGTGTTTGATTGGGTTCCAAATATTCTCAAAACATCATTACAAATATTTGAATAAATTATTGATAATTCTTCAAACTCAGCATTTGTCATCTCAATAAAAGTAAATCTATCTTCCGGATCCAAAAATGATGACACATAAACATAAGGTTCTTCAGGCTGTATAACCATCTCTTCAAGATTATCATAAAGAACAGGTATACTTTCTCCAGTAATTGTATGGGACCATCTAATAATATGCTCCCCTTCGATTGCATAAATTATATGTACAGTTTTTCCTATGATATCCGACACTGAATTCTGGCAATTTATTGCCATTTCTGAATCATCGGTCTTAAGTGTATATATACTTGGGGCTTCTGAACTTCCATATAGCTTAACAGCATCGTACATCGGATCATATCCAGATTGGACACCTGGCCTTACAGCCAGCACAGCCTCATCAGACAAGCTATTACCTGTAATAGAGACTCTAATTATATCTAATGGCTCACTAGCCTCTTTAAGGTAGCTAACCCCATTATGTAAACGTATGCCATTATTCATTCCTATTGCTACTCCAGGTGAGGTTGCCTGCACAAAGAAGCCTTGACCCGGAGCCACATATCTGCTTCCACCGTTTACCGGAATACCGCCAACATATCCCGCGTACTGGGTACCGTTCCACACATATACAACATCAGCTATATTACTCCGAGTCCAGCCACTGGCTGCATCCCAGTCTATGGCACTCGGATATGGGTTACCTATAAGATTCCAACCAGTATTAGGACCTGCCGAGCCTGTAAGTTGTACATTTGGAACAACACTTCCATTATTTATTGTACCAGTGAAAGTTCTTGTTTGCGTAGTTGGAGCCCAGACTCCAAACCCCTGACCATTTGGCATTGGTGTTGAAGGGGGCTGAATATATGAACCAAAAGTATTGGTTGATTCATCATAATAACGAAGCCAGATATCTTCAAATACTCCAGCGAGCGCATTTGTTATGGGGGAAGAGACAAGATGCCATTGCGAAGCTGTTAGAAAACGCTCGACATTATATGTCCCAGCACCTGATAAAGATCCGTTTAATAATAGTGAACCCTCTCCCAATGCCGTTGACTCAATGTTTATAGTACCTTCATTATTTATATTTCCACTTATTGTAATTCCTGAATTTGCCAAAATTGTAAGAATAGCACCAGAATTTACAGTTAGATTATTACACAATGCAGGCGATGCAAGACTATTATTGACTTCAGGAGAATACGCTGTTCCAGCAGGAATAACAACATGCCATGCACTTGTGGGAACGACAGCTCCAGACCAATTCGATCCTGTATTCCAGTTGCTACTAGTACCACCTGTCCAAATATATGTTGAAGGAGGCACAGCACTCACAGTTCCATTTAATGTTATTGTTTCTTCATCACATGATGTTGACATTACAACAGACTGATTATACGAACCAGCAGAATACCCTGCTTTAAGCCTGACATAAATTGTTGTTGTTGAAACAGTTCCTCCACTTGGAGTTAATGTAATTGATGATGCATATGCACCTCCATCAGACACTTCATAATTTGAACCAGGTGTGATTAACATATCGTCAACTAAATTTTGACCTGAAACCGTATATGATTGTTCAGCACTAGGACCTGAGCCTACATAATAATCAAATCCAGTTAACCCTGTCTCACTAACTACAATATCAGGAGTAGCAGGAGTACCAGTAAACTCATACGCTCCAATATCAGGCAATCCTACTCTTGCAGTACCTCTTTGATCTGATACAGGAATTGAAACACTTCCATTTGCAGTAGTTGTTCCACCATTAATAGCTACGCTATTTGCAGTCAATGCAAGAGTTGGACTTATGCCAGACGACCCATTTTGACCAAGAGTACTTGTAATACCAAGACAATCTTGTTCTCCAATAATATTACCATCAACACCATTTGTAAAATCAGATACCCCTTGAAACTCTATTAAATTGTTTGAGCACCCATTCAAAACTCCGCCTGTACGATAGTAATCATATATACTATTATCCGTCCGCTTATTCTGAGCTAAAATTGAATTTTTTATTCGAATATCCGGAACATTTTCAAGATATAGGCCTCTCGCACTAGCACCCAGATCATTGTACGCAAAAGTTACATTAGTCATATAAAATAACCCATAGTCATGATTTGACATTATAATACAATAGGAGGGATAATTAGCTGTTATAGTACTGTTGGTTATTATATAAGCTCCGTAATATCCTGACAAAGCAGTACCATTTGCTGCGGTATTTTCACTGATTGTACTGTTTTCTATCATTACACTACCTGTTCCTGAAGTGTTTCGATAACAATAAATAGCACCTCCCCAACAATTATTAGAAGCATTATGTCTAATTATCGAATTATTTATCTTTAGCTGACCTCCCGATGCACTGGAGTTGTAGTAACAAAGCGCACCTCCTCCGTAACTATAGGTATATGACCCTGCACTAGCTTCATTATATTCCAGAATACAACCTTCAATTGTAACATCTGTTGTTATGGTCCCTACATATACGGCACCTCCTCTGCCATTTGTGGCTAGATAACCATAACGCAAAGTAACATCATTAATATTAACGGTGTATGAAGAACTAATAGTAAAAATCCTCCTGTCTGCCGTACCGGCTGCTGTAGCTGCCTGAATAATTGTTTGGTCTGCCCCTTGACCTTGAATAGTTATGTCTTTAGAAATAGTATATCCACTTGTTACAACATCCCCAGTCTCATCCGCATCTGTCCAGGTAAAAGTACCAGTCAGATCCAAGGTTCCGCCTGAGGGAATCTCGGTATAACCTTTGTGGAAAGTTTTGTAAGGGTTAAACTCTGTACCATTTCCAGTTACATCATTCCCTGTATTACTATTAACATAAACCGTTATTGCTGAAATCCCAAAAAATGGGACTATTAAGCAAATCATTAAAATTGTAATTTTTGTTTTCATAGCTTCTAATTTTTATTTATTAAACTTTTATTGAGAATATCATATTTACCTTTAGTACAATAAAGAACATACTTATTTCGAATTGTGAATATATTTGAAAATATTTTGGGATACATGAAATACTCTGCCAATCTTTTTTTGCAAACCAAAAGAACCATAACAAGAAATGAGTAAATAATAAAAACTTCGACTTTTCACGAAGTATTCTGATTGGAAGGCTGCAATACTACAAATCCAAATTGATATTTGGCGTATTTTTTTCATAGTGTCCATGCTGATAATTAAAATGCCTAAAACATGTCATTTTAAAAACCTTATCAAATTTACGAACACAAAACACACAATTAAAGCCTCTAGTAGAATTTATTAGACCACTTGTATAATTTAAATTAAATACAAAAGCATGTTACCTTACCTCTGGTACTCGATTCTTAACTTTTTGTATATATTTAGACGCCCTCCGTTTAAAAAGGGTCACAAAAACCAAAAGGTCATTTTTTGTCCAACAACAAGATTATCGATAAGAATAAAACTTTTTGCGTTACAAAAAAAAAGCATAGCTTAAAAATTTTAAGCTATGCTTTTCAATAAAATATTAAAACTATTTACTCGCTATCCTGATTCTCTGATTCGTTTTTTTTATCGCGGAATTTCTTAACGCCATAAGCTGCACCGGCAATTAAAAGTGCAACAGCGCCTCCATCAATTGGTGCTCCAACGGGAGGATCTCCTCCAGTAGGACCTCCACCCGGATCACCAGGAGGAGCGTATAAATTTAGTACTCCAAAAAACAATAACGCCGCTAAAAATGCTGTAATCTTTTTCATAGTTATATTTTTATTTAACAACAATCTTATTTACAATAGTATTACTACCACACGAATACTTAAGAATATACAAGCCCTTTGCAAGATTATTCAAATCGAGCTGTAAAGATTTAGAGGACATAAGTTTTTGTCCGTTAATACCAAATACTTCAGATGATACATCTTCAGTATTTCCCAAAAACCTAACAATATTATTGTCATATACGTATCTAACACTTTGATTTTGGGGGATATTAAGAGACATCTCGGCAAACTTAAATCTATCTATTTGCTCATCAGTTGTTGCGAATAAGGTGTATGGTGTATTAACGGGAATCTCAACACCTTCAACAATATCAAACAGAACTAAATCATTGGACATTTCGAGAGTATTGCACCAACTAATAAGATACTCTCCATTCTCCGGATACTCAATTTGAACCGGCATTTCATAAACTGATTCAATCGATGCAACACTTGCAATAGACAATTCCGCATCTTGCTTCAACAAATACATCTGAGGTGCATTTTCATCTCCTTTTATCTTTGCAGCATCCAAATTAAAGTCATAAGTATCTATCGCGTTTTCGCGTATTGTGATAACAGACTCATCACTAAGAGAATTTCCCTCAATACTAATTCTAATATTATTTAAAGGTTCTGTTTGATCTTTCATAAAGTGTACTGAATTATGAACACGAACCTCATTATTCATACTTATACTTGAAACAGCATCGGTTGATTGCACAAAAAATCCCTGCCCGGAAGAAATGAACTGAGAACCGCCATTTACAGATGTCCCACCAACATAAGACGCATACTGTATTCCGTTATAAACATAAACAGCGTTTGCCACATTGGTTTTAGTCCATCCACTTGCGGCATTCCAATCAATTGCTGAGACATAAGGATTTCCGATAAGATTCCAACCTCTGTTAATATCTGGAATTCCTGTCAACTGAAGAGCAAGAGGTCCAACATTGCCATTATTTAAGCTGCCGGAAAAAGTTCTAGTTTCAGAACTATTTGTCCATGCAATAAATCCTTGACCAACTGGCATAGGAGTAGCATCAGGTACAATATAGTCACCATAAAGATTTAACGATTCATCGTAAGCCCTCAGCCAAATACCATTAAAGACAGAGGCTGTTGCTCCAAAAACAGGCGAAGTAACAAGATGCCATTGACCGGCAGACAAATATCTTTCAACACTAAAACTTCCACTTCCTGAAATTGTTCCATCAATCAACAAAGACCCATCACCAAGATTTGTACTTGCAGCTAAAAAATCTCCATTATTTACCAGATTACCATTAACAGTAATATAAATACCTGGCTGTATTACAAAATTACTACCTGCATTAATTGTTAAATCATTGCAATTAAAATTTGCATTTTCGCTATAATCGAAATCAATAATTGCATTTGTTGCTGCGTCCGGAGCACCACTAGTCCATACTCCCGGACTCACCCAAGATGTTTGAGCCAAAAGCAAACTTGTTGCTAATGTCAATAATGATAAAAATAATAATTTAGTTCTCATAATTTGTTCTTTTTAAGGATGTATATTTTCTCTTTATTTGGTTTAATGCTTTATCAGAATAAATCTGATTTTAATATCCAAAAATAGTAAATATTTTTAAGCAACCAATTTTTTTTTTATCATTTTGCATTTTTAGTATAAGGATATTATCTGATAAACACTTTCTGTGTATGAATTTCCTCTCCCATTTCAAGAACTACATTGTAAATCCCGGGAGCCAAACCACTGATATCACAAGATTGTGCAGCACTGCTTAAAACAATCTTACCACAAGTATTATAAATATTGTAACGTAATGCTTTTGAGCTTTCAATATTTACAATTTTAAGTTCCTTTTCACAAATGAGAACATAATTTTGGATTGAATTTATATTTTCTGCAGCCAAAGTATTATCTACAAATGTAAATCTGTCATAAGGGTCATTATAACTTGCAAAAAAAGCATAATTTGAGTTCTGAGGGATAAAAACATTTTGAACCATATCATAAATTGCCAAATGATTTGGCTGACTTAAATTGGAGTTCCAATTTAAAATATGTTCTCCTTCTTGAGCATAATTCATAGATACAACCTTATCCATCAAATTATAAATTGAATTAACGCAGTTTATTGCAAGTGGAGCTCCATCATCTTTAGTAGTATAAACCATTGGAGCATCAGAAATTCCGGCAAGTTTAACGGCATCAGTCATTGGGTCAAACTCATTAAGAGAACCCTGACGTAAGGCTAAAACTGTCTCATCCGAATATCCATTTGCAGTAATATTTAATCTTATAATATCTGTTGGTTCATTTGTTTCTTTTAGATAACTAACACTGTTATGTACTCTAACATCATTATTCATTGTCAGGCTTGCTCCTGCCGAAGTTGCCTGAACGAAAAACCCCTGAGTTGGTGCAATATATCTACTTCCGCCATTTGCTCCTACTCCACCAATATAAGTTGCATACTGAGTGCCGTTCCAAACATAAACAGCATTTGCGAGGTTTGTTTTTGTCCAGCCACTTGCTGCATCCCAGTCAATTGCCGATGGATATGGATTACCCATTAGGTTCCATCCTGTATTTGCACCTGCAATACCTGTAAGCTGAGCACTAAGTGGGCCAACACTTCCATTGTTTATTATTCCAAAAAATGTTCGGGTTTCTGCTGAGTTTGTCCATACAGAAAATCCTTGTCCTGTTGGCATTGGTGTTGCATCAGGAACAGTATATTCTCCAAAGGTATTTGTTGATTCGTCGTAAGGCCTTAACCAAATTCCATTAAATACACTTGCTGTTCCTGCTGTTATCGGAGAACTAACTAAATGCCATTGATTAGCGGTTAAGTACCTTTCGACCTCGTAAAGCCCTGAACCTGAATTTGTACCATTAGTGATTAGAGAAGCATCTCTCAAAATCGATGATTTTAATGTAATAGTTCCTTCATTTATTATTCCACCATCTATTGTAAGTTGTGCATTTTCTAAAAGAATTAAGGATGCATTGTTTTCAACCTCCAATTTATCGACATCAGAATTCCCAGCCAAAATTGGAAAGTTCATTGCTGCTTGGGGTATTATTACCGACTTATTTATATCAGGACATTCACCAGAGATCCAATTACCTGCAGTTTCCCAATCCTGACTCAAATCTCCTTCCCAAACGCAATAGCAATCATCCGATATCTCACCAATAAAGCTTAGAAAAGGATACCCGTTATTTACAATTGCCGCCAAACCCCAGAAGTCGTTTGTTCCATTCGCAGACTCACACTGAAAGTCCCAGGTAGCATTAGTATATGTGATTATATTTTTCATTTCTGCAGTAATTTTCCCAGTTCCTCTTGCACTAGTTAATTTACCACTGCTCTCTGTGTCCCAAAAGCAATTTGTCCATGTTGAACTACCCGCAGGGCCTACCATACCACCCGAATTAGGGCCAGTAACTATGCCTGTACTATAGCAATTTTGAACCTTGCCACCACTATAAAAATATCCAACCAATCCACCAGCCCAATTTGTTGTTGCTGTAACATCTCCGGTAGCATAGGAGTTGATGATTTCTGCAGGTGAAGAAAATGTGCAAGACATTCTGCCGACAATACCACCGCATTCTGTATTTCCACTAATGCTTGCACTAGAATAACAATTCGAAATTCTCACATATCCTGTGGGTTGTCCATCTGGCACCCAAACGTTTCCAGCTATTCCAGCAACACATCTTGCACCTGTAATCGTTCCTGACGAAAAGCAAAACTCAATAGTATCACCAATATAGCTTGCCCCGCATATTCCTGCAGTTCCTTCACCACCAGTAATGCTTGCATTCAATAAATTAACATTACTTATTTTGCTATTTCGAGTAGAGCCAAACAGACCTATCCCTTTTGTCGAAGGTCTATTTATATACAAATTCGATATTTCATAACCTTGACCATCATATTTTCCCATAAACGGAGAAAGTGGTGGGTAGGCCCAGGCATTCTGCAAATCTCCAATTGGCAACCAACCTGCTCCACTAAACCAAGTTGATGTTTCTGAAGCATCTATATCCGCAACCTGAATATAATACTTGTTCCAATTAGCCTGATTTGCGCTAATCCAATACAAGTTTTCAAGAGTTTCTATTTCGTATGGATCAGCAAAAGTTCCGTTTCCATTTGTCGGAGCAGTTGCAGTTTGAGACTTAACAGAATGAAAGCCAACAATTAAGAATAAACTTAGCACAATGATAGTTTTTAACATGATTCAATCTTTTGGTTTCATGCAAATATAATTAATTTAAATATTCATCAAAAAAATATACTATTCAAAATTATGCAGAAATGTAGAAGTTTATGCCATTCTAGCGTTAATTCAAAATCCAACAACATTAAACAAAGAAATCTTTTTCAATCTTCATGTTCGCTTCATAATTGCAACATATCTTTGTAGTAGAAATTATTTAAATATTCATTAATATTAACTAAACAGGAGGACAAAATTATGAAAACCTTATTAACATTAATTGCAATCTTTTCATTTGTTTTGACAGGATTAGCACAGGTTACAGAGAAAGAACAAGTTCAACAACAAAATCAGACAAAAACCCAAACCCAAGCTAAAATTCATCAAGACGGAAATCAATCAGGAGATCAAATCAAAACACAGACAAGAACACAGACAAAAGCACAAGCACAAACTGGTGAACAAATCCAGCTGCAGAAAAAAGACCAGGTAAAGAGTGTTCCATTGCAAAAACAAGAAAAGAAACAGATTAAAAAAGTTCAAAAACAACAAGGACAAATGCAGAAACAGAATTCTAAACAAATGATGAAGAGAAACAAAGGGGTTGGAAATCATCATCATGATAACTAAGAATCTTAATGACGATTGAATCTTTTTAGGTAACTTTGGCAAAATATTTCAGTAAAAATGAGATGTTTTGCCAATTTGCCTTTAGAACAACTAATGTAAAATATTATAATCTTATGTTTAAATCAGAGTTCCTGTCTAAGAAGTTGAGAATGTTTTTATATTTTCTAATCTTGTTAGTTGGAGTTCCCAAATATTTTATGGGACAGGATACTATAAATACTATCGCAGTTGCTGATACTATGGAATACAGTTATTTGATGATAAATTCCGGCTTTTCATACAATAAACTTGATCACTCTATTGATATCTCAGAGAAAATACCTTCTCTTTTTAATAGAATTAACTACTTTCATAAATCCGGAATTTACTTTGGCGGCTCATTTTCAAACTACTTTAGCGATTCTCTTCAATCATTTGATTATGATTTTTTAGCCGGATTTCAGAAATTCTACGATAACGGCTTTGATTTTGACCTAAGTTACTCATGGCACAAATTTAATGGAAACACCAAGTTAGAAGGCATTAACTACAATCACTCTATTGATATTAATGGTGGATATGATTTTAATAATAATTATCTATCTTCTGATTTCAACGTATATATTGGCGAAAACGATGTCAATTACTTTTTAGATATTGACTTTACCCGTTTTATTTCATTTGATGATGTATTGCTAAAAAATTCTGTTTTGATGATTAATCCAACTCTTTCGTTCGCATTGGGGACTGATTATTGGGTTTATTCAGACTTAACACTTGAAACCCAAACTCAATTGCAAACCTCTCTCTATAATAAAGGGTATTCGTACAACAATTTTTGTTATCAAGGAATTAATTTGATGCTACCTATAAGCTATGGCATAAATAATTTATATTTCACATTTTCAGGGATATATCGGATTCCCAGTCGAAAATTCAAATTTATTGGCATGGAGTCAGGATTTGGAACTATGATTTCTTTAACTTATTTTTATAATTTTTAAGGAATAACTATGAGAATTCTAATTGTTGAAGATGAAAAAGAATTGGCAAATGAAATTCGTGATTTCTTAGTTAGCGAGAAGTACAACTGCGATGTGGCTCATACCGGAAAGGAAGCATCAGAGATGATAGCATTTAATCCTTATGACTTTATTTTACTAGATTTAGGACTACCTGATTATTTAGGACTTGATCTTTTACAGGAAGCAAAAAAACATAATCCAGAGTCATATATCATTATTATTACCGCCAGAAATGAAATAGAAGATAAAATAATAGGATTAAATTCAGGTGCTGATGATTATCTGGCAAAACCTTTTTCCATTCTCGAATTACTTTCGAGAATTCAGGCAATCTCACGACGAAAGTTTGGTTATAAAACATCTAAAATACAATTTGGAAACTTTAATTTAGATACAATTAAAAAAACCCTACAATACAATAATCAAATCATTGAACTTACTTCCAAAGAATTTAAGCTTCTAAATTATTTAGTCCTTAATAGGAACCGAATATTAGACCGGCTACAGTTGATGGAGCATGTTTGGGGCGATTTCTTTGAAGAAGATTATGATTCGAATTATATTGATGTACATATAAAAAACATCCGAAAAAAACTATTGACTTATGATCAAAAACAATGGATTAAAACCGTAAGGGGAATTGGATACAAATTTGAAATCACCGACTGATATGAAAATTTTTAATCTTAAGCTAAAAAATAAATTGGTGTTTTTCAATGCCCTTACAAAAACAACCATTGTAACTCTTTTATTAATATTAGTCCCATGGCTTGCCGGTGAAATTACTCGGCAAGATACTGATAAGGAGCTACTTCAGAAATTAGATAAAGTATTGACAATTATTGAAACAGATGGAATAAACAGTTTTATAGATCAAAATGCCGAACTTAAAGCATTTGGAAGTTACAATATAATCAAAGCCGAATTTGTTTCTATCGAACAACTCGAGCGTGACACTTTAATTGATGAAATTCAGTTTTCGCAGAGAAATATTGAAGATGAAATTATCGATTATCGCGTATTAAGTTATTCTTTAAAAAAAGAGGGTAAAACCTATTTGATTGAAATTGGTAAAAGCATGGATGATATATATAAGTTTGAACAAAAACTTAAATCTTATGCTGTCATTTTTTTAATAATTATCTTATTGATTACACTTCTAATTGATTTAGTTTTTATTCAGTTTCTTCTTAAGCCTATGGACAAAATAATTAGCAAATTACACAACATGAAAAATCCAGTAAATTTTGATTTTTCTAATATAGCCTCTAAAACAACTGATTTTGTTTACCTAGACCAGTCAATAAATGCTCTTATGCATAAAATTGAAAGGGCTTTTATTAGCGAAAGAGAATATATTGGCAATGTTTCGCACGAATTATTAACTCCAATTAGTATTATCAGAACAAAATTGGATAACATTATGCTTAGCAAATCATTGGCAGAAGCGGATATGATTAAAATTGTTGAAGCGAAACAAACCCTTCATCGCCTCACCCATTTGGTGCGTTCATTGCTAGTAATGTCGAGAATAGAAAACGAAGAATATTTATTAAATGAGAAAGTAAATATAAATGTACTGATCGATGAAGTAATAAACGAGATTAATGATAAAATTCTATTTAAAGGATTGATACTTGAAAGAAATGAAACCAAAACAACTTTTAACTTTACTGGGAACAAGCAACTTTTGTTTACAATGATTTACAATATAATTAACAACTCTATACGTTATACCGAAGTTGGCTCAATAACAATAATTTCCGAAATTTCAAAAGATGGATTTATGCTCAATATTACTGACACAGGGATTGGGATGATTTCTAACCAAACCGAACAATTGTTTCTCAGACATAAAAGTTTTAGTCAGGAAATAGACAGTTTTGGTATTGGACTGACTCTAACAAAGAAAATCGCAGATTACCATAAAATTAGCATTAGCGTAAAGTCCGAGATCAAAAAAGGAACAATAATAATATTAAGCTTCCCACATTCAACTAATTCTAATGTTTAAACTTTTATTCTAAAAACATCTTATACAAAGACCGCAAATCGCCGGTGTATTTCTCTCGATATAGAAAATAAAGTTGTCCATTATGGACTTTCATATTATCAACCCAGAAAAAGTTTGGGATAGCAAGTTCATTTCCGGTTGTTCCACTGTTAACAAAAATCTCTTTCACAGACTTTTTACCGGATTTTTCAAAAACAGCATAGACTCTATTTGTGGTATAATCAACCAAAAGTTCATCTTCGCAATATCTGCTGTTTTGAAAATACACATCACTTGAACCTAAACTATTAAAGCAAGTATCATACATTTCAATTTTGCCATCCGTATAGTTGAATATCGAAATTGTGTCTCGGGATTTTATTATGGGTGCAAAAACCGGATTATACATCATCTCCTCAAAGCGTAAATCATGCTCATTTGGTGGTGGTCCCATCGAAAAGAATAAACCCTGAAAAGCTAACATATTTAATTTCACCTCATCAGCAATTGTTCTAAAAACCTCGGTCTCATAAGTGGCAGTATCTGCCAAATAGTAAACCAACAATTGATCTCTGTCGGTAAACTGACTAAATACAATCTTGCCGTCAGAAACGAATTTACAATCGGACATTACAGTCAAAAATTCATTAATCTCGGTAGGATGCTCCAAACTAACGCCATTGTCGCCAAAAACTAATTGGTAGGCCATATCATCTGTCAGATAATGAACATTCTCAAAACAATCTTTAAAAAAACGGCCCTCCATACCAGTACAATAAGTAAAAACCGTATCCCCATTTGGAGCAATCATTACCAGCCATGGATTTTGTTTACGTTTATATCGATAGCAAAAACCTGAATACAAGATAGAATCTCCAATAAAAACATAGTCAGTTACATCGAGCAACATGCCTTTACTAACATTTATTACAGGGCGAACTGTTGCATCGGGCAACATATATTCTTTTGGCTCAAAAAGAATATTGGCATTCAAATTAGTACCATTATAAACGACATGTACAGTATCGTACAACAAATGTGAGTAAACAAGTGTATCACCAATTTTTGTTAAATCTATTGAGTATTTGCCATAAGCATTTGTAATTGTACCACTAAGGTGTCCTTTAATAAAAACATGTGTTTCAGCAACCGGCTCACCACTATCAGCATCAAACACACTACCTCTTATGCTAATTGGCTTTTGAGTATAAACCCAAACCGAAATAAAAAAAAGCAATATGGTAAAAATTGTTTTATTCATTTAGATATATTTTATAAAGTTCATCCAGCTCTTTTTGAGCCTGAACACCATAATAACCATTGTCCTTAACTATTTCTTCGAGAACTTTCTCGGCTGCAGCATATTGCATTTCTTCCTTTAAAATCAAACCTCTATACCATTTAGACTCTTCGTGAAAAGTATTAATTTTTGACTCAAGTGCTTTTTCAAACAAACGAAGTGAAACATCATTTCGGTCAATTTCATAATAGCATAATGCTTTGTAGAACAATGCATTAGCATCATTAGGATACTGTTCCAAAATAAGATTAAAATCGGCAATTGCATCCCGATAACCTTTTCCTTTATACTTAAGCAAAGCTCCTTCTAAAAACTCCAAATATGTTGTTTCGGTAGCAGGTGCAAGAACATTTGGTCTGAAAATCACTTCTGTATCGTTTTCTAAAATAGGGACAAACGTAGAGTTTTTTCGATAATCATATCTGTAATCTACAATTTTCAATCCATCAATATAAGCATAGTAATGGTTAGATCTGTATTTATATATTCGGTCTATTTCGCTTTCGTGGATATCATAATCAACTATTATTTCCTTATTTATATGCAATGGTGCAATACTTTCAGGCACTATAAATTTTTGCGGCTTAACTCTTATCTCAGAGATATATGGTTTTTCGGGCTCTTCAAACTCAACAATTGTATCTATTTCAATTGTAGAATCAACAATTCTATTCTCATCTTCGATTACAATTTGAGGTTTCGATTCATCATTGCCTGAGAGATTTGTTTTTCCTGTTTTAAGATGCAGAACATACATTGCCAATAAAATAATACTAGCAGCAACACCTATTCCAATAAGAACCCTAAACAGATTTGGCTTTTTATTTTCTGATGGATCAATTTTGAATGGAGGTAAATCATCAGGATGTGCTCCTGTAGCACGATAACCCTCTAAAGCATCGCTTAAAAACGGATCGTTATTTAATTGTGCTTCAAATTCAATAATTTCGTCAGAGTTCATCTCTCCGTTCAAATATCTCAATATTTTATTGTTGATATTATCTGAGGTTTTCATTTTGTCTTTCCTCCATAATTTTTTTTAATTTTATTTTTCCATTCTGCAAATACGACTTAACCGATTTTATTGAGAACCCTGTTGCATCAGAAATCTCAGCATACGACATCTCCTGATAATAAAACATGGTAACACAGTCTTTTTGTTCACTTGAAAGCATGCACAAAGCTTGTTGCAAATCGGGATATGTGGGCAGTGCAAAATCGGGTTCCTGTACAACAGCATGTTCTTGTCTTTGGAACAATACTTCGGATTTTATCCTGTTATAAGACTTTTCCTTTCGTAGCTTCATCAAACAATGATTTTTAGTAACTGAATAAAGCCACGAGTTGAAATTAGTAATAGTATTTGCAGGAATTTTATTAATCAGCGACTCAAAGATTTCAACAACAGCATCGAGGCTCTCATCACGAGAGCCAAGATATTTTAAGCACACTCCGTAAACGAGTGAGGAGTATCTTTTATAGATCTCCTCTAGAGCTTCGTTTCTTTTAGATTCGAATACATTTAACAGCTCTATGTCACTCATTTTTTTCATTACCTAATTTTACGCTGATTATTGATTTTTGTTTGCTAATTTATCGACGACTTTCTGCTGCTTTTCTTTCGTTTAAGATATCGAAATAGCTTTTGGTTGTCATCATTACAACACCACCGGTTACATCTCCATATTTTGCAGGAATTCCGCCGGTATAAATCTCAAGCGAACCAATAGCCATTGATGGCAAACCGGACATTTCGTCTTTAACTTTCATCCCATCGATATAAACCGAACTGCTACCCGGACGCGAACCACGCACAACCATTTGATTACCAACAACTTGAACATCACTTTGATATGCTCGTGCAAGCATTGCAGGGTTTTTTGAAGCAGGAGTTCTTATTATTATATCATTAGACACTGTAATTTTTGAAGGTTCATCTTTGTTTACAATTGGCTCTGTCCAACCAATTACAGTATAATCTCCGTCTAAAACATAGGGTGCAACTTTTATTTCAGTATCTTTTATAAATGTGATTTTATTATTATAAACTTTAATGTCCATGATTCTTATATCAGTATAACCAACATAGCTGATTACAAGCGTATAAGTCCCGGCATCCAATGGTTTAATTTTAAAATTCCCGTCAAAGTCTGTTGTCGCTCCCATTGGTGATGCAGCATCGATGACATTAACGTTTACTGCATACATTGGCTCACCATATTCGTCAATAATTTTGCCATGGATTGCTCCGTTTTGTGCACTGAGGCAGATTGACACTCCCATCAAAATTGCCATTAAAATTGTTGTTTTCATCTTTGTTTAATTTTAAGTTAATAATAGTTGTTTGGCACATTGATGCAAGTGGTTTGCAAAATTCCACGTAATTTTATTAATAATTTTAAATTTTTCCTAAATCCGGTTTATAAACTTAATACTGCTTAAAAAATTCCATAAAAATAAATCTAATAATCTGTCGTTTATAGATATATTTGCAATTCTATGAGAAATAAGTTTATCATAATAACAATTCTACTGGCAATAACTTGCAGCATTTTTTCTCAAAACACAAGTGAATACTTAAAATCAAATACATTTATATTTAGTAACCAAGATAGTACAATCCTTTCGGAAGCATATTCCAGATACAGATTTTTTATCGTTGGAGAGTATCATTTTAAAGAATCAAATTCTGATATTTTTCTGGAAACATTTAAAAATCTCTACAAAAATGCAAATGTTAGGATAATCTTTATGGAAGCTGGCTATTCAACAGGAATTCTTGTAAACCATTATCTCGAAACAGGCAATACCGAAGCCCTAGATTATCTAAACATTAACAAACAATTCCCAAAACAGCATTACACTAAATTAAAAGAATTTTACGACACTCTACCGGAAGATGATAAATTTATGGTAATTGGAGTTGATTTAGAAATATATGAAACCAATGATTTTTTTGATTATGCTGTTGAGATTTTATTTAAGGACACTATAATTCCGGATTATACTCAAGAGCTGATAAATGATTTCATAGAATCTACAAACGATCATGAGCTTGATTATACTGAAACCATATTTAATAATCTGTATTTTGACTGGAAAAACAACAAACCAAAATATGACTCATTACTGTTAGAGAAATCGGAATTATATTCAAAACTAATGTCTCGAACAAAAAGCTCCTATCGATTCGATTATTATAATTATAATTATGGACGTGACACAATAATGCAAACACGTCGCGAGAGATTTATTTTTGAAAATATTATTGATGAAGTGAAAAATTATCCCAATTATAATTATTTTGCTCAATTTGGTCTTGCACACATCGGATTACATAGATTTTTAATTGTCAAGGATGAGTACAGCTTTGAATCATTTTCAACTAAACTAAACAAGTCTCAAAAATCGCCAATAAAAGACAGTGTGTGTTCTTTGGCAATATTGTATTTTGACAAAGACCTTAAGGAAAATGGTAGTTTTCTAAATTCGTACAGCAAATTTACCTACTATCTAAGTAGAAAAAAATATCTGCCTAATAATATCTACAAAAGTCTAAAGGGAATTGCTACTACTGATGCGCTGCATATTGTGGACATGCAAAGGGAAGGCACACCAATAAAAAACCCAAGAAACAAAAACTACCAGTATCTTATTTTTAAGAAATGATAAAAAATATAGAAAATATAATATTCGATTTGGGCAATGTAATTTTAGACATTGACACGGAATTAAGTAAGATAGAGTTCGGTAAATACGGATTACGGGATTTCGACAAATTATACACACTTGCTGCACAGTCGGAAATTTTTGATCGTCTCGAAGTAGGCAGTATTGCACCAAAGGATTTTTATGATGAATTTCGGATAATTACACAAACAAATCTTACTAACGACACAATTGAGCACTGCTGGAATGCCCTTATTATGGATTACACTCCTGCTCGGATAGAGATATTAAAAAAAATCAAACAAAAATACAGAACATTTATCTTAAGTAATACGAATTTAATCCATTACAATTTCTACACATTAATGCTACAAGAGAAATATAGAATTGCAGGCTTAGAGTCTTTAGTCGAAAAGGCATATTTTTCGCATGAAATAGGTTTAAAGAAACCGGGACCGGAGATTTTTGATTACGTTTTAGCGAATAGCAAACTTATCGCAGCTAACACTTTGTTTATTGATGATAATGAATCGAATATTAATACAGCTAATAAAATTGGTTTTAAAACAATATTGTTAAAAAACACCACACTTGAAAAGTTAGAAATTTTCTCAAGTTTGTTACAATAAAGCTATTTTATTCACAACCTGAATTCCGTCAACAGCAGAACTAACAATTCCGCCTGCATATCCGGCACCTTCGCCAACCGGGAACAATCCTTTAATCCCAATTGCTTGAAAACTATCTCTATCTCTGACGATCTGCACAGGACTACTTGTACGCGACTCTACTCCCACAACAATAGCATCATTAGTAAGAAATCCAGTCATTTGTTTATTAAACTCTTTAAATGCAGCCCTTAATCGTGTGCTAATAATCTCGGGTAACCAAAAGTGCATAGGACTATTCACTAATCCCGGATAATATGAGCTATCTGGCAAGCTATTGGATATTGTACCTTTTACAAAATCGTTTAATCGTTGTGCAGGAGCTTTAAAACCGGAGGCTGCATTTTGAAAAGACATATTTTCGAGCGTTTTTTGAAACTCTAAACCCGAAAGAGACTTATTTTGCGAATACGCAGCAAAATCTTCGGGGCGAAGTTCCACAACTATACCGGAGTTTGCAAAAGGAGAATTTCGCTGGGAGTTCGACATTCCGTTTACAACAACCTGTCCTTTATCTGTCGAAGCACAAACTATAGTACCGCCGGGGCACATACAAAAAGAATATACCCCTCTGCCGTTTATTTGCTTAACAAGATTATAACTTGCTGCCGGCAAAAACTCGCCACTTTCTTTTCGCTTATATTGAATGCTGTCTATTAGTTCCTGTGGATGTTCGACTCTCACTCCCATTGCAAAACCTTTCTCCTGTATCAAAACCCCTTCTTCTGACAGGAATTGATACACATCTCGTGCAGAGTGTCCGGTGGCCATAACGACACAATTTGACACAAATTCTTTTCCATCCTCGCAAACTACGTACTTTACAATATTATCTTCAACGACAACTTTTGTAACCCTTGAATTAAAATGGACTTCTCCACCACATTCTATAATTTTTAGACGAATGCTTCGCATGATTCCGGGTAATTTGTCAGTTCCAATATGAGGATGAGCATCAATAAGAATATCTGAATCAGCACCGAAAAAATGCAACAACTCAAGAACTTCATTAACATCTCCACGCTTTTTACTGCGAGTATATAACTTACCATCCGAATATGTTCCGGCACCACCTTCCCCAAAAGCATAATTCGACTCAGTGTTTATAATCTGTTCTCTGTTAAGTTTTGCAATATCATGTTTTCTGTCCTCTATTGCTTTGCCCCTTTCCAAAACAATTGGTTTAAATCCTTTAACCAAACATTGTAAAGCAGCAAAATAGCCTGCCGGTCCCGATCCAACAATAATTATCTCAGATGCTTTTGTAACATCCTTAAAATCAGGAATTTTTGAATCCTTAATAAACTTTTCCCCTTTAAGTAAAAACTGAATTCTTGCATTATATTTAGGAGACTTTCGTGCATCTATAGACCTTCGAACAACACGATAATCTTTAATATCACTAACATTAAGCCCGAATTTGCGAGCAATCTCTGCCAAAACATATTCTCTGTTAAAAAATTGTTCAGGAGAAAAAATAAAATCAGATTCTCTAATCATTGTTTATTCCCACCATTTTATTTTATCGATTTTACCACCCTCAAAATGAAATGACAAAATCATCATATGTGAGTTTAGCTTTTTGAAGTATTGGCTATATTCCGTATCATCGTATGCTACTATATTGAATAATCCCCACGAAGATTTAAGTTCAATACCAAACATAAAATACTCAAGAAAAAAATCAACCCCTACTCCTAATTCATAATACGCATCAAATCTTTTAAGTCTGATTTTTGGCATATCCTCCGGTTTAATCTTTTTTTGAGAAGCTAAATCAATACGTGGATTTACACCACCAACTAAAAAAGGTCTAAAATTATTGATTCGGTGTGCTCGATATTTTAATAATAATGGAAAATCGAGAAAAGTAGATTCTATCATCATAGTATGTCGCCTGTACTCACCGTTTTTAATGTATTTATAATCGATATTACGTTGACCAAATGTTAAGCCGGGTAAAAACCGAACATCCAGATAATTAGCCAACCGTAAATTTGATATCATATTAATATTGAAACCAACAAATCTTCCAATTTCAACAGCATAAATAGAGTCAAAGGATGGTAAAAAAGTATCGGAAGGCCTAATTACAAAATCCATAGTATTTAGACCCAGAGAATAACCAAAGTGTGCGGTTTGATTGTCCAACTTTGGAAGATTCATAGGGATTTGCCTCTGTGCAAAAGTAAAAGAATACGTCATGCACATTAGAATAATGATCAATATAAAAACACGTTCTTTCAAATTCAAAATTTTATACAAATATATAACTGTGAAATGAAATTTTTATTATAATTACAATATATTTAAAAAAATAAATATTTTTCTTTTGAAATTAGAAATAAGTTTTCTACATTTGCAGTCCGAAATTTTTGAACAATTATACATATAAATAAATAGTATTACGATGTACGCAATAGTAGAAATAGCAGGACAACAATTTAAAGTTGAAAAAGGAAGTAAGCTTTTTGTTAACCGTTTGGATAAAGAAGAAGGTAGCGAAGTAAAATTCGAAAATGTCCTTTTAGTCGATAACGACGACAAAATAACAGTAGGTACTCCAAAGGTTGAAAAAGCAAATGTTTCGGCAAAAGTCCTGCAACATGTTAGTGGTGACACGGTTTTGGTATTCAAGAAAAAAAGAAGAAAAGGCTATCAAACTTTAAATGGTCATCGCCAAAAATACACAGAGATCGAAATTCAGGATATCAACGCATAATAAAAATTAGTTAGAAATGGCACATAAAAAAGGAGCCGGTAGTTCGCGTAACGGTCGTGAATCCGAAAGCAAAAGATTAGGTGTAAAAATATATGGTGGACAAAAAGCCATAGCAGGTAATATTATTGTTCGCCAAAGAGGAACAACTCACCATCCTGGAGAAAATGTTGGTATGGGTAAAGATCATACTCTTTTCGCTTTAACTGATGGTGTAGTTAAATTTCAAAAGAAAAGAAACAACAGATCTTATGTTTCTATTTTACCCTCTATCGAAACTATGATAGAAACTAAACCTGCTGCTAAAAAAGCTGAACCTAAAGCTAAAGCTGAAGTAAAAACTGAAACAGCTATTGCTGAACCCAAAGCTGAAGTAGCAGAAGAAGACCAGAAAAATGAGGAAGTAAAAGGAGAAACTAAAAAACCTGCTGCTAAAAAACCTGCTGCTAAAAAAGCTACAGCAGAAAAAAAACCTGCTGCTAAGAAAACAACAGCAAAACCAAAAGCAGAAAAAAAAGACGATAAAGAATAAAACTTATTCTCAACTGATAAAGGAAACTTCTGGCATTTCGCTAGGAGTTTTTTTTATATGCAATATAAAGAAATAACAACTCGCTTTTTTTGCAACGCCATTCAATTCTCCACTTATAAGACAAATGGTTTCCCTGAAAATAAAATTAGTTGTTGTATATGTTTTTGTCACTGCTTTTGACACGTTTCGGCAAAAGTTACGTCACTCAAAAGCACTGCCAAAAACAGATTATCTTTTGCAATATTCTGTTAAGGTTTTGTAGAGATAGGGCTTTGTTTGTGGCAAATCGAACCTTATTCTCAAAAAACCTTAATACAAAACTAAAATACCTTCAAAATAAACAATATAAATTTATCTTTTTGAGCATCTGCTTAATAAAAAGGAAATTATCAAACTCGTTAATTTAGTTTTCTAAAGAATATTTGATATTTTTAGCACACAACCTCCCACATTCTATCTCACTGATTTTCAGACACTTTGCCATTTGTAAGCGTTTACATTCGAATAATAAACGAAAGCAAACATTTAAAAACCGACTAATCTTTTTACATCGCCGCATCTTTGCATCGACAATGATTGACAACAATAGTTCAATCGAAAATTAAAACATTAACTTAAAACTAAATGATTATGAATTTAAGAAATCGTGTACAATTGATCGGGAATGTGGGAAGCGAACCGCTAATCAAAGAATTTAACAGTGGAAAAAAAATGGCACGTTTTAGCGTAGCGACAGATGATGTAAAAAAAGTAAATGGTGAATTTGTAAAAAACACACAATGGCACAATGTAACAGCATGGAATAAATATGCAGATATTGCGCAAGAAAGCATCTCTGTAGGAACAGAAGTAGTAATTCAAGGGCGTGTAATTAATAATGAATATCGCGATAAGCAAGGCAATCTAAGAAAAGTCTCAGAAATTATTGCAGAGAGTCTTATGTATAGAAACATTAGCCAGAGAATAAACGAGAGAAGTAGTGATGAACAACAAAGAGCATAAAAACACTCTAGGCAGTTTAACCAATAAAATAAATAACCAATAAAAATTAAATATTATGAACTTAAGAAACAACGTACAATTAATCGGAAATTTGGGTGCAGACCCTATTATCAAAGATGTAAACAAAACAAAAGTTGCAAACTTTAGTGTAGCTGTAAAAGACTACTACAAAGCAAAAGACACAAACGAGATTCAGGAAAACACAATGTGGTTTAACATAGTAGCCTGGGGTGGTTTCGCAGAGAAAATCGAAAAAAAATGTGTTAAAGGAACCGAAGTTTTTATCAGTGGAAAACTAGAAAATCGAACGTACACAGACAAAGATGGAATCAAAAGATACATCACCGAAGTGAGAGTAAACGACATCATCTGCAGACCTAAAGCAGCGTAAACTAAGTAAAACCTAAAAGTCAAGAGTAACTAG
>JAFGVU010000201.1 GCA_016937855.1 Bacteroidales bacterium
ATTTGTTTGATTTATTCTTGTGAAATTTTGATTTTCGAGTTCTTTAAACACATCAATATTTTTAGCAAAATCAAAAATGGAGGACTGTAGGTATTTATATGCCGATTTGTCTTTCGAAACCATTTTCCCGATTATTGGGAGAAAAAGTTTTAAATAAATGATAAATCCCCATTTGAATAGAAAAAACTTTGGTTGTGAAAACTCCATTATGGAAACAATTCCATTTGGCTTTAGAATTCGATAAAACTCATTAAAAGATTCAATTAGCGAACTAAAATTCCTTATTCCAAACGAAACTGTTATTAAGTTGCATGAATTTTCTTGTAGAGGAATGTTCTCAGCTGTTGAAACAATAAATTCTACATTTGGCAATTTTGTTTTTGCAATTTCGAGCATGTTTTCAGCAGGGTCTATGGCAAAGTGTTTTTTTGCATTTAAGTTTTGCAATTCGACTAAAAGATCACCGGTTCCACAAGCAATGTCAACAATAGTTTCATACTCTCGAAATTTTAGTTTTTGCACAAATTTGCGCCTCCATACTCTATCCAATCCAAACGAAAGAATGTGGTTTAGCTTGTCGTAGGTCTCGGCAATATTGTCGAACATTGCCGGAGTGTCTTTTTTTGATATTTCTGTTTCTTTGTGCATTTGATAAAAAAAAGCCTGATAAACAGGCTTTAGTTTTTTATTTTTTACGCATGTTTTGCTGTTGCATTTTTTGAGCTTGTTCCAATCTTGCTTGCCATTTTGATTTTGGCTTTGCCGGTTTCTTTTTATTTGCTTCCATTTGAGCTAATACCTTATTTTCGTCAATAATGAATTTCTGAATAATCCATGTTTGAAGAATTGTAATAAGGTTCGCTAGGAAATAGTAATAGCTTAAGCCAGATGAGTACTTGTTAAACCAGAAAATCATCATAATTGGCATAATGTACATCATAGTTTTCATGCCCGGCATGTTTGCATTTGTGGGCTGATTTGCACTTGTCATTCTGGTTGAGATTAACATTGATGCAGCCATAAGTAATGTAAATAAGCTAATGTGATTACCATAAAAGCTTGATAGTAGCGGAATATTTCCAGACCACTCTACAATTGCATCGTAAGTTGATAAGTCATTTGCCCAAAGGAAACTTTCTTGACGAAGCTCAATTGATGCAGGGAAGAATCGGAACATTGCAATAAGAATCGGGAATTGCAGAAGCATAGGCAGGCATCCACCCATAGGACTTGCTCCGGCTTTTTTGTACAGTGCCATTGTCGCCTGTTGCTTTTCCATCTCTTTTCCTTTAGGGAATTTCTTGGTAATCTCGTCGATTTGCGGTTTTAATACTCGCATTTTTGCCGATGATTTATACGATTTGTATGTTAAAGGGAAAAGAGCAATCTTAATTATAAGTGTTAATAATAAAATGATAATTCCAAAATTATTGATGAATCCACCTAACCAATTAAAAATTGGAATTACAATAAAACGGTTTACCCAACCAAAAATACCCCAGCCGAGAGGAACAACTTTTTCGAGTTTGAGGTCATACTCCTTTAATGTAGAAAACTTATTCGGTCCAAAATAGAAGTTGTATTTTTGGGTCTCTGTTTCTTTATTTGTGAGAGAAAAAGTAAATTCAGACTCAAAACTTTTTAGATATTTACTGTTCTCATCTTCAATTTTTTTAATTTTTATGGTAGGGTTGTCGAGTTTGTCCTGTGCAATTAAAATAGATGAGAAAAACTGTTGTTTACAAGCTACCCATTTTGCACTTCCTTTACTGTCGAAGCTATCTTCGTCTTTACGTTCGCTGAGGCTTTCGATTTCGTCATCTGACATTCGGATAAATACATTTGTATTATTAGTTTCCCAGTCACGGCCTCTTTCAAGTCCCGGAATTAAATGACTCCACCTTAGAGTAATGTATGGGTTAGTTCTTAGTTCTTCCTGCAAACCAACTATATTGATATCAAAATCAATCATATAATCGTCGGGTTTTATGGTGTAAACGTATTCGATATATTTATCTTCGCTTACTTTGAGTCGCATAGCTGTTGTAAGTGGCTTATCTGATACTTTTTGGCTTTTTGCATCATTAGTTGGTACAAAATACATGTCGTTAGTTAACAGAGCCTTACCTTGAGCTACCATTTCCAAGCCAAATGTGGCTGTGGAGTCGTTTGTAAAAAGCACTAAAGGTTCCTGATAATAGGTCTTATATTCTTTTAACTCTACCGAATAAATTTTACCTCCACGATTTGAGAGAGTAATAATCATTTTGCTATTCTCGATAGTATAAAACTCTTCGATACCAGTGGCAGATTCTTTAAATACTCCAAATTCTGATGTTAGAACAGCGTCGTTTAATGAATCTTTTTGTTCGCTTGATAGAGTATCTGCAATAACTACATTTTCGTTTAGTGTTTCGGCGATAGAGTCTCTTTCGTTTACTATTGCAATTTGTTCGGCTTTGATAATTGAGTCTTTGATTTTTTCAGCCTGTACAATAGAATCTTGTCTTCGTTTAGATTCGGCCAGTTCTTCTTTGCTTGGCTTTGTGATAAGCATGTAGCCAACCAGCAATGCTCCAATAACAACTAAACCGATAATACTATTTTTATCCATAATTTATGTTTTTTCTTCAAATTATTTTTCAACTGTTGCTTTAATAAAACTTACAAATATCGGATGCGGATTAATAACAGTGCTTTTGTATTCCGGATGAAACTGAACCCCTACAAACCATTTGTGTTTAGGTATTTCTACTATTTCGACTAGTTCTGTTTCGGGATTAATTCCGCTGGCAATCATTCCGGCTTTTGAGTACATTTCCTGATATGAGTTATTAAACTCGTAGCGATGTCTGTGTCGTTCGTTTATTTTAAGAGTTTTGTAAGCTTTATGAGCGTTAGAGTCGCGCAGTACTCTACATGGATATGAGCCCAGACGCATAGTTCCGCCTTTTTCTGTAATCATTTTTTGCTCTTCCATTAGATTTATTACAGGATTTTTACATTTTCTGTCCATTTCTAAGGAATTTGCATCTTCGAGTTTTAAAACGTTCTGAGCAAACTCAATAACAGCGCATTGCATACCAAGGCATATTCCTAGGAAAGGGATATTGTTTTCGCGTGCATATTTTACTGCTAAAATTTTTCCTGCTATGCCTCTATGACCAAATCCTGGAGTAACAATAATACCATCAAGAGTCTTGAGAGCCTCTTCGTAATTGGATTCAGCAAGATGCTCTGAGTGGATATATTCAATTTCGACTTTAGTTTCGTTTGCAGCTCCTGCATGAATAAACGACTCATTTATAGATTTGTATGCATCTTTGAGCTCGACATATTTTCCAACTAAACCAATTTTCACCTGATGTTTTGGAGCATTAAGTTGTTTTAAGAATTCTTTCCACGGTTTTAAATCAGGTTTTGGTCCTGCTACCATACCAAAGTGAGAGATCACCAGTTCATCAAGTTTTTCTCTTTGCATTTCGATAGGAACCTCGTAAATAGTTTTAACATCGTGCGATTCTACAACTGCTTCTTTCTGGACATTACAGAAATTTGCAACTTTACTTCGTATTTCAGCGTTTAAGCGATGTTCTGTGCGTAAAACCAAGACGTCGGGTTGTACTCCGGCTTCTTGTAAAGTTTTTACCGAATGCTGTGTAGGCTTAGTTTTAAGTTCTCCACTTGCTGCTAAGTAAGGAACGAGCGTAAGGTGAATTACCATACAGCGATTTTTGAGTTCCCATTTTAACTGACGAACAGATTCTATATATGGCAATGACTCAATATCACCAACAGTTCCCCCGATTTCAGTAATAACAAAATCGAATTTATTTTTACTTCCTAAAAGCTTAATTCTACGTTTAATTTCGTCGGTAATATGAGGTATTATTTGTACTGTTTTGCCGAGAAAATCGCCACGGCGTTCTTTATTAATTACATCCTGATAAATTCTTCCGGTTGTAACATTGTTTGCCTGCGAAGTAAAAACGTTTAAGAATCTTTCGTAGTGTCCTAAATCTAAATCCGTTTCGGCACCGTCTTCGGTTACATAGCATTCGCCATGTTCGTATGGATTAAGTGTACCTGGATCTACATTTATATAAGGGTCGAGTTTTTGAATTGTTACCTTATATCCTCTTGCTTGAAGAAGTTTAGCCAAAGATGCTGATATTATCCCTTTTCCAAGTGATGAGGTTACTCCTCCTGTTACAAAAATGTACTTTGTTGTTGCCAAAACACTATAATTTTAAAAAGTTAAACTTAATCCAAGGCTCGGCATAATCGGTAATTGATCTACACGGTTATAATCGACCCTGTCGAAATAAAATATATTTTGTCTGTTATAGACATTTGTTACACTAAAGTTTATTTCAAGTTTTGTGTATTTAGAAAAAGTATAAACTTTGTTTAAAGTTAAATCGAGTCGGTGATAGTAAGGGAGTCGCCCTGTATTAAGATCGCCATAAATAATACCTAATGAGCCGTTACTTTGCCAATAAGGGTAGTTTAAACTATTATATAGGTCGGTTTCTTCGTAAAATCCGGCAGTTTGAGTAAATGGGAACCCAGATCCTAAGTTCCAACGAGCACTAACATTCCATGTATTGTTTTTACCAAATTTGTATGTTGACACCAAGTTAATATTGTGTCGTCTATCGTAATGAGGGTTGTATAAATTGACACCGTCGTCGCGTTTAACCCAACCAAGTGAATAAACAAACCAGACATACATGTTCTCTTGATCATATTTTAAGAGAAAATCGACACCATAAGCGTAGCCCGATTCAATTAAGAAATCACGTTTTAAATAGTCGGGTTTGTCGTAATTAGCTGGAATATCGTCGTAAATTTTGTTACGGTTAATTGTAGTTAATTGACTAAAGTTTTTAAGATATCCTTCAACATTTAAGTCGATTTTTTTGGTTAAGTCGATTTCGAATCCGGCAATAATATGCTCCGATTTCTGAAGTTTATGAGCTAAATCTTCGCCTTTAAAATCGTCGGGCAAACTACTTAAATTTCCACTAAGGAATCCGTAAAACAAGTTTACAACATCTTTGTCGCTGTTTGCTGCAACTAGATCCTGTGAGTATATTCCTGCTGCTAGCTTAAATCGGAAACTTTCGGTAATATTATATTTAATTCCCAGACGTGGTTCAGGCGAAACATTTCCCATCGATGCATAGTACTGAAATCTTAAACCGGGTTCAATAAGGAGGTTGCCTAAGTTTAATTTATATTTAAAATATGCTGCAAGTTGTGTAGTGTTTTCTTCTTGCTTTAGAAGTCGTCCAACAGAATTGTAATATTCAAAATCGGTATTAAAACCACGAGTTTCTAGCCCCCAAACAAATTGATTCTTTCCTAAGAAATATAAAAAGTCGAGTCCTAGGTTAAAACCTTTAATTCCGCTGGAGCTAGGTAAATTATCAAGAGATTGCAGCCCAATATTATAATCAGAATACGACATGTTTGCTTTAATCATAACAGTCGATCCACTTGGAACCACAATAAAGTTTGCTCCCAAACCGTAGGAATCCCAACCGAGATTGCTAAGGCCCTGGTAACTAACATTATCACTAAAATTGAAACCGAAAATATTTAAACGGCTTCCCTCAGGTGAGTTAAGTGAAACTTTACCATAAATATCGGTGTAGTTAAAAGGTAGTCCAAGTCCATCGTTAATATATGGGTAAAAAAGCTTCGAGGATTGCTCGAGGAAAGATGTTTTAGCAGAAACAATATAGGATAAGCTTGTTTTACCTTGTTGGTATTTGACAAGAGGTCCTTCGAGCATTAGCTTTGTTCCAAATGTACTTCCCGAAATTTTGCCTGAGAATCTGTTTGGATTACCATCTCTCATTGAGATATCCATAACAGACGAAATTCTACCACCATACTCAGAATTAAAACCACCGGTATAAATATCTGCATTTCTAATAATATCGGAGTCGAAAACCGAGAATAGACCAATTGAATGGAAAGGATTATAAATGACCATTCCATCAAGCAATACTAAGTTTTGAATGTTTGATCCACCTCGAATGTAAAGTTGCCCTCCCTGATCACCTGTAAAGGTTACACCAGGTACAACTTGAAGGTATTGTGCAATATCAGGTTCACTACCAATTGATGGAAGTTGCTTAATTTGTTGGGGCGAAACTTTTACTTTTGAGATTCTAATCTGAGTTCTCATTTCCTCTCTTTCGGCAGATACAACTGCTTCGTCGAGGACAAAAGCAGCCTTGGTCATATAATACGTTTTTGAGAATATTTTACCGTTAGAAATAGTAAAAGGTTCAACAATACTGTCGTAGCTGACATAGGTAATTTTAATTGTGTAATCACCATCCGGGATTTTTGGGATTGAAAAATATCCATTAATGTCGGTTGCAGCTCCATAACCTGTACCAATAACAGAAACGTTTGCAAACATACATGGTTCACCATTGTCCTTATCAAGAACAAATCCTTTGATGGCTCCCGTTTGTGAGTATGATAATGTTACAAACGAGATTAAAAATGCGGCAAGAAAAAATAATCTTTTAATTGTTTTCGTCATCTTTTTTGTCTTTGTTTTTAATTTCCCGCTCAGCGAGATCAATAGATTTTTTCTTCTCTTTCAGGGTTTTGATTTCGTCTTTGGATTTATTTATTTTTTTCTCAAAATCTTTCAATATACTCTCTGAGCCACTGGAGAAAAATCCCATATTATTCTCATATTGATTGATTTCAGAGTTTAATTCTTGTATTCTTCTTAGTATTCTGCTGCGTTCGGATTGCAAAGCACCCATTTCGCCGGTTTCTTTTAAGACTTCAACTTTTGAATTAAAGTTGCTTACTTCGAGAGCGCTTTTGTTTAAGTTTAATTTTTCGTATATGCTGTTTATCGCTGCACGATACTCTGTGTAAAGTCTGTCTTTTTGGGAATTAGCAACAAAACCAATCTCGGTCCAACGAGCTTGAAGTTCCTTTATTTTATTTATATTTTCGGATTGGTTCTCAAGTGGTTTAAACTCTTGAATCTCTTTAATTAAGGTTTCTTTTTTCTCGAGATTTTCTTTGTGCTCTTTTTCAATATTTGAGAAAAACTCTGACTTGTTATTAAAAAACTTATCGCATGCTGCTCTAAATCTTTTCCATATTTGATCGCTGTTTTTGCGAGGTGTCGGACCAATTGTTTTCCACTCTTTTTGGAGGTCGAGAAACATTTTGGTTGTTTTTTTCCAATCTGTTGAATCTTGAAGAGATTCTGCACTAACACATAGCTCGAGTTTTTTCTGATAATTTGTGTTTAGCTCCTCGTTTACCACCTCAAAGAACTCTTTTTTTGAATTAAAGAATCTATTGCAAGCTGCTCTAAACCTTTCGTAAACTTCAGTGTTTACCTCCTTTGGAACCATTCCGATAGTTTTCCAAACTTTTTGCAATTCGAGAACTTTTTCGGTTAGCTCTGTCCAGTTTTTGCCTGATTCAGGAGTTTCGGCATCGGCAATTTCTTCTGCTTTTTGACACAGTATGAGTTTTTGTTGGTAATTAAGCTCTCTTTCTTCTTTTTGTTTCTCAAAATGATCTTGATAAGATTGTCTGATTTTTTTGCTTGCAAGACTAAATCTATCCCAAATTTCTTCGCGTTTGTCGGCCGGAACAGGACCCAGTTCTTTCCATAAATTATGTAATTCCTGAAGATTTTTATACGAAGAAACTGCATCGGGTTCTAGCAGAAGCTCTTCGGCCTTTTCGCAAAGTTCCACTTTTTGCTCCAAATTTTTCTTAAAATCTAAATCTCTAAGCTCTTTGTTTATTTTAACAAAATCGTAAAACCTCTCAATTTGAAGTTGATAGCTACGCCATAGTGCTGTCGTCTCCGATGCAGGAACAGGACCTATTGTTAACCATTCTTGTTGTAGATTTTTAAACTCTGCAAATGTTTTGTTAAGTGATTCTTCGCTGTTAGCAAGGACTTTTATTTTTTCGATGATCTCGTTTTTTAACTCAAGATTTTTTTCTTTTTCTAATTCTAAAGACTGAGCATACTCGGCCTTTTTAATTTTATAATCAGCCATAAGCTCCTTGAGGTAATCTTCTGTTGGATCTTTTGGCATTTCGAAACTTACTTCATCGCCTGCTTGAGATTTTAGTTCTTCTTTTATCTTTTCGTACTCAGCTTTTTGTGTTTTATAATAAAGGCTTTTTAAAGACTCAATCTCTTTTTTAGACTCTTCGATATTTGTTTCGTTTATCAGAATTTTAAGCTTTGAGAGTATTTCATCTTTAGACAGATTTGTTGTGTCAACCTGATGTTCGTCATCATCATTTGTTTCCTCATCATCTTCTGTCTCCGTTACAATTTCGCTAAAAATGTCTTCTTCGTTTTTTTCTACTGCTTCGGGGGCATCAACTTTAGCGATATTGTCGCTTTGGTTTTCTGTAGAAACTAGCTCATCAGTTTTGTTTTCAGCAATAAGTTCTTCGGTTTTTACCTCAGAATCAGTATTTTCAGGATTGATAACCTCGTTTTCAACCTCTTTTTCCAAGCTATTTTGCTTGTTTTCCAATTCGTTACTCATGTTAACTTGTTGATATTTAATACATTAAATTAAAAAATATGTGTCTTATTAAACTTACGAAGGTATATTTTTAATGAATTACAAACAAATAATTATTGTTTTTTCTATCTATTGCTGTAATCATACTTAAATTTTGGGTTATTTAGTAGAATTAAATCGTTATTTTTGCAAAAATCTTGAATGCTATGCGGATAGACATCATAACTGTATTGCCGGAAATATTAAACGGACCTTTAAATCAGTCCATTATTAAAAAAGCCCAGGAAAAAGGGATTGCCGATATAAATGTTCACGACTTACGGAATTTTGGCTTGGGCAAACATAAGCAAGTTGACGACTATCCTTATGGAGGCGAGGCTGGTATGGTAATTATGGTTGAACCTGTATATAATTTAATTAATAGTCTAAAGTCGCAGCGAGAATATGATCTAGTAATTTACACTTCCCCCGATGGTAATAAATGGAATCAAGGCGAAGCTAACCGTATTTCAACCTTAGAAAATATCATTATTTTATGTGGTCATTATAAGGGTGTTGATCATCGAATAAGAGAAAATCTGATTGATATTGAGTATAGTATCGGAGATTTTGTCCTTTCGGGTGGCGAACTTGCTGCCGCTGTAATTTGTGATAGCATTGTGAGAGTTTTGCCCGGAGCAATTGGAAATGAAGAGTCGGCTCTTACTGATTCTTTTCAGGATGGTTTGCTTGCCCCTCCGGTTTATACTCGTCCGGCAAATTTTAATGGTTGGAAGGTGCCAGAAGTGTTAATGTCAGGAAATTTTGGTAAAATTGATAAATGGAAAGAGGAGCAAGCACTCAATCGGACAAAAACTTTGCGTCCTGACTTGCTGCAGGACGAATAGCTGTAATTTTTGGATATCATGGCTTTTTCCATTTAGCAGTGTGTCATTAATAATTATCTTTGCAACCAAAACATATTTAAATGATTAGTTATCTGCAGGCAGAAAATATTAGTAAAAGATATGGCGAAAAATTACTATTCGAGGGAATAGATATTAATATTTCGGAAAATCAGAAGATTGCATTGGTAGCAAAAAATGGTACTGGTAAAACATCTTTACTTAATATTTTGGCGGGAACAGATACTCCCGATAGCGGAAGCCTGAGTTCAAAACGTGATTTGAGAATTGCTTATTTGCCTCAGCAGATAAATTTAGATCCTCAGCAGAGCATAATACAGGCTGTGTTTTTTCAAGAGGACGATATTATTATGGCTATTAGGAGCTATAACGATTCTCTAAAAACAGGCAACAACGAAGTTATGCAAAAGGCTCTCGACCTAATGGATAGCTTAAATGCTTGGGATTACGAAGCTAAAGTAAAGCAAATACTCGGCAAACTGGAAATATTTGATTATGATCAAAAAATAGGTACATTAAGCGGTGGACAAAAGAAAAGAGTAGCTCTTGCCGGAACTCTTATTAGCAAACCTGACCTTCTGATTCTCGATGAGCCGACAAACCATCTTGATTTAGGTATGATTGAGTGGCTGGAAGAATATCTTTCGGCTGGAGATATGACTATTTTTATGGTTACTCATGATAGGTATTTTCTTGACAGAGTATGTAATACTATTATGGAAATTGATCAAGGTAAATTGTTTACTTATCAGGGGAATTATTCATATTTTGTTGAAAAAAGAGCGGATAGGATAGAAAACCTACAAGCTAATATTGCAAGAGCTCAAAACCTTATGAGAACTGAGCAGGAGTGGATACGACGAATGCCAAAAGCTCGTACTCATAAATCAAAATTCAGAGTCGATGGCTTTCAGGATGTAAAAGAAAAAGCTAGTCAAAAAATTGATAACACAAAGCTTGAACTTGGAGTTGTTACAGATAGGCTGGGTAAGAAAGTAATCGATATTTATAATCTCACAAAGAGTTTTGACGATAAATGTTTGGTGAAAGATTTTTCGTATAAATTCGCAAGGGGAGAAAAGGTCGGAATTGTTGGTAAAAATGGGAGTGGAAAAACTAGTTTTCTTAATATGTTGGCTGGTGAACTAAATCAGGATAGCGGAAGAATCGACATTGGAGCAACAGTTAAAATTGCTTATTATAAGCAAGATGGGATTAATTTTGATGATGATACAAAACCAATTGATGTTGTGAAAAAAATTGCCGAAGCAGTTAAGCTAAAGAATGGTAAAACATTTAGTGCTTCGGGATTTTTAACATATTTCTTATTCCCGCCCGAAATGCAGCATAATTATATTCGTAAACTTAGCGGAGGCGAAAAACGCAGACTCTATTTGTGCACAGTTTTGATGCAGCAGCCAAATGTTTTGTTTATGGATGAGCCAACAAATGATTTAGATATTATGACTTTGCAGGTTTTAGAGGAATATTTGATTCAAACAGATGCTACAGTTGTTGTCGTTTCTCACGATCGATTTTTTATGGATAAAATTGTTGATCACGTTTTTGTTTTTAATGGGATAGGAGAGGTGAGAGATTTTCCTGGAAATTATACTCAGTATCGAGACTCTAATCTTTATTTGGCTGATATTGAGCAAAATACACCTGTAAAAGTTAAAGAGGAAAAGCCAAACCTAAAGTCGCAAAAAACTGATTTGCAAAAAGTCCGAAAACTTAGTTTTAACGAAAAATATGAATTTGAGCAGTTAGAAAAGGAGCTTCCTTTATTGGAGCAAAAACGACAAAACCTCGAAAATGAATTAAATTCAGGTCTGTTAGATAATGAGAGTCTTATCTCTAAATCTGATGAGTTTTCAAATCTTTTGGCAATTATTGAGGAAAAAGAAATAAGGTGGTTGGAATTGAGTGAGTTAAATTGAAAAAAAAGAATTATAGGTAATTTTTCGAGAAACTCAAAAAATTGAAAGTTGATGAGAGTGCATGCCGAAATTAGAAAATTATAGATGTCAAAAATAAATCTTAAGGGTTTTTGTACGATATTTGTTGTTTAGTCAATTTTATAAAATTAAAAATATGAAAAAAATATTATTGTTAGTCGTAATTGGCTCATTGTTAAGTGTTTACGTGCAAGCTCAGGACTATTCCGATCCTCAAAATATGGATGTTGATTATAATCGTGATGCTGATTATCCAGGTGGAGTAAATAAATTTATTGTAGATTTGTGGAATACTATGGAATTTACTCAAGAGGCTATCGATGCACGTGCTGATGGTGAGATTATGGTAAGTTTTGATGTTGAGCCGGATAGTACAGTATCAGGTATTTCGATTATTGCAGGCATGGACTATGGTATTAATGAGGAGTTTACAAAAGTCTTGAGTAAGATGAAGTTTAAACCTGCTTTGGCTGAAGGAAATCCTGTAAAAATGAATATGATGCTAAATATCCCGATAAGGGTTGGTCCAAAATCAAAGCTTAAAGTTGATGATAATCATAGTACTGACTAAAAATCCATAAGAAACATTATTATGAAATATTTATGTTTAATTATAGTGAGCTTGTTTGTTCTTTTGAATAGCGCAGTTTTAGGACAAAGTCTTAAATTAGTTGGAAACGTTGGAGGTTATGATGTCGAAATGTACCTCGATTCATCCAATTATGATACTGGAGAGCTTTATGGAAAGTATAGATATTTGAGTCAAAAGGAATTCCTAACTATCGAAGGTAAGAATTATGGCGAAGTAATTTCGATCGAAGAGTTTTATAAAAACAAGAAAACCGGGGAGTTTTTACTTGAATACGATTCTATTTATTTGAACGGATGGTGGATAAGTGAGACCAAGACTTTTCCTGTAGAATTGAAAATCGAAGATTATAGTAGTGCGATATTAAATGTGAAAGGTAATGTCGATTTAGCAAAGGAATGCAGTAGTGATATTCCCGGAATATACCGTGTAGATTATGTTTTTATTAACGATTATTTTGCTAGCGAAGACAATCCTGTATTTGAATTAGGGCATAATGGTGGTAGTGCAAAATTTGAATATACAGAAAATGGCGATTTAAAGTTCGAGATTGAGATGGTTTGTGGTCCTACGTATCATTTTGCTATAGCTGAAGGCATTGCATATAAAAAAGGAGATAAGTTTGTTTATGTTAGTGAGAAAAATGAGTGGGACGATGAGTTGTGTGAAATTGAGTTTACGTTTACAAATAAGAAAGTTTATGCTGTGGCAAATCATAGTTATGCTTGTGGTTTTGGAGCACGAGCATATATAGATGATGAGTTGATAAAAGTTGCAGATTTTTAAATCTGGATTTTTTTCGATATTTCTTGCACCTTCTCCTCCATCTCCAAATTACCGTCTAGCAAATCTCTTAAAATGTTCAAGCGATCCTATAGCTATCGGATTCGCGTTTGGATATTTTAAGAACACAGGAACCAGGAATAGTAAACATCAATGATTGCCATAATTTTCCTCCCAATAATATAATTTACATTGGAATCAGACTTAACAAAAAA